>JAYWCY010000180.1:0-2389 GCA_043780175.1 Chitinophagales bacterium | reverse complement strand
CTGTTATAGATGCACCATAACCAGTTACTGTTGCATTCGCTTCCTGCCAACCTGCATTAATAGTGCTAGTTACTGGGCTGCCCAGTAATGTGTATTTTTTTCTTGATAAAGACGGGATGTAACGCTCTACAGTAACATTAGTAGCATTGTTTAATGTACCTTGTATGTTATCAAGTGATGCAGTACCTAAAGAACTTGATTGTAATGTAACAGAACGATTGTTAAAGTTTGCTATACCCGTTGCGGCAACAGTTAACACTGTATTTGGTCCGAAGCTAGCAACGCCTGTAGATGGATCTAATGTTAATGTAAATGTGCTAGTATTTAATTTACCATTAGTTACGTTTAATAAACCAGTAATAGTAAGGCTGCCAGACAAAGTAGTTGTGCCGCTGCCACTGATATCAACATTAGATGCTGTGATACCATTAATCGTTTTACCAGAGCCATTCATTATTATTTTTCCAGTGCCAGAAAAAGTGCCAGTGCCAGAAACATTTCCTGTAACCGTTATTGATTTACCTGCACTACTTACAATAGAACTACTACCATTTAATGTAAAGGAACTAACGCTTGGGCTTGACGCCAAAGTATAAGAACTGCTTGACGTTACAGATAACGATCCAATAGTACCTACGCTTGGTGTTAGTTCATTGCCTGAAGTAATGCCAACAGCACCACTTAACGTTACTAAAGTGGCTGTACCATAAGCGGGTGCAACATCAAAAGAGCCGGCTGTTCTGGTAACAGTACCACCGTTAGTTACACTTAAGTTTCCACTACCAGTGAGAATTCCCGCAGATAAGGTTACGGCATTAGCACTTAAAGTACCAGTAAGTGAGAAAGTACTAAAAGAATGATTAAGGGTAAAAGTACCAGAAACAATTGTTGTGCCTGCCAAAGTCTTACTAGCTGCAGCAGTACTACCGTCGGAAATAGTAAGATTATTATAATCAGTTCTTGGATTAACAACTTGAGCTGTGGTACTGTTGCCTCTGCTATATTCAATTGTGCTTCCTGCTAAAATTAGGCTTGTGCCAGCAATTTCAGCATCTTTAAATTGCAACGCAGTACCAGTGGAAGTACCTGCATCTGGCGAAGCCTTACTAAACGAAACTAAGCCTGATGGTCGTGATGTTTTTAGGATACCACTTATTGTAACAATACCGCCTGAATTAACATAAAAATAAGGATTACCAGTACTTGATATATTCATTGTAGTACCAGAAGCTATTGTTAAAGATGTGGTGATAATTGCGGTAGAAGTACTTGTTGTAGTACCAGTGCTAATAACACTGTTCCCATCCAAAAACAACTTACCAAAAGTGCCACTAAATGGTAAATTTATATTTGTAATTTGATAATGAACCTCTGACGAAGCGTGTAATGTACCGAACGTAGGAAGCGTTGTTGCTTCTTTAATAATTACACTGTTAGAACTAGATGATGCAGATGTAATATCTATGGTACCTGTGATACCAAAACCACTAGCAATTGTAAGCGTAACTGCTGCGTTAGCAGCATTGCCTACTATTATTTTTGAACTTGTTCCAAGTACTGTTAATGCTGCATCTGTGGTTACATTTTTTAAAATATTGTAAAATATGCTAGCTGTAGAAAAATCACTGGGATTATCGCCAGTTCCATTAGCAAGGGCAGTCCAACTACTAGTGTTGCTAACTGTACCTGAATTATAGAAAAAATTACTCAATCCATTACCTGTTGCCGATACTATTTGTGTAGCTACACCTGAAGCTGCGCAAGCAATGGATGTAGTTTCTGTATTACCAGAAATATTACTAAACCCAATTGGACTATATTTTACATAAATAGTTGTTGTAGAAACAGAGCCAGATACTGGTGTTAAATTAATAGTCGATGAAGAATAATTAGCATCTACATCTGTTAATGAGATTTTAAAGTTAGTTGGCGGTGTTATAACAATATTGTTTGTACCAAGATAACTGCCTAAAACTGTGAACGTCTGACTAGTAACGCTATTAGTACCTGCAGCAACTTTCGCAAAATTAGAAGCTATTGACGTACTACTAAGTGTTACAAATGGCGTGGCAGAAGCTGTTATATTACCATTACAAATAACAGTTTTACTAGGTGCATTTGTAGAGGTTAAAGTAATGCTTTCACTATTATAATTAGCTGCTGACAACCCCGCTTTTAAACGAACATAAATGGTATTAGAACTAGTAGCATTTGCAGCAGCAATATTGATAGCACTACTTGTAAAGTTAGAGCCTGCAGTAGTAGATATTTCGTAATCAGCTGGTGGTGTAATTACTAAACTTGCTGATAGGTTTGGCGCCGTTACAGTAAATGACTGTACAGCTGATGGCCCAGCACCCACAGCATACGTAAATCCTGTAAGTGTTGT
>JAYWCY010000179.1:0-2522 GCA_043780175.1 Chitinophagales bacterium | reverse complement strand
GCCGCTGCCAAACTGATAATTTCAAAATAGGCATCAACCTTTGTGGCGCCGAATTTGGTTTTGACAATTTACCAGGCACTATTAATAAAGACTATACTTACCCGACAGAGAAAGAGATTGATTATTTTGCCAACAAAGGATTTAAAATAATGGCACTCCCTTTTAGATGGGAAAGAATTCAGCATAAAATCAATGGTGAACTAGACACTGCTGAACTGCAAGAAATTAAGAACTTTATTAGAAAATGTAGTAATTACAATGTGCAAGTATCACTTACCATGCAAAATTTTGCGGTATATCATAGCGTCAGCGGCGACTTACCGCTGGGCTCTCGTCATTTATCTTATAATGCATTTAAAGATGTATGGAAGAAAATTGCAATTGCTTTAGCTGAATTTCAGAATGTTTATGGATTTGACATCATGAATGAGCCAAGACAAATATTTGGTAAAAAATGGTTTAAAGCAGCGCAACATGCCATTGATGGCATTAGAGAAGTAGATACTGTAACCCATATTATTGTAGATGGTGAAAATAGCTCATTTACTTACGATTGGAAATTTGATAACCATAGATTGCGCAAACTAAAAGATCCCATTGATAAAATTATTTATGATGCACATTGTTACTTCGACTACGATCATTCTGGCACATACGATAACAAATTTGACAGATCAATAGACGCCAATATGGGTGTTGAAAAAGTAAAACCTTTTGTTGATTGGTTAAAAAAATATAAGAAAAAAGGTATTATTGGCGAATTTGGCGTTCCGGATAACAATAATAAATGGCTAGAAGTTATGGATAATTTTTTAGCCTATATCTATAGTAATGGTATCTCTGCCAATTATTGGGCAGGCGGCCCTTGGTGGAACGATTATCCATTATCCATTCAACCAGTTAATGGAAAAGAGCGACCGCAAATGTCTGTTTTACAAAAGTATTTGAGATGATTAATAATAGAAATTTGTATTGTAACCATACTGTAACAACTTTTTTTGCATTAGGCACAGTTATATTAAACTAGTTTCTAAAGCACCCATTTATATAAAAAACATGCTATTTCCTTTTTTTTATCCTTTAGATATCCCCCATATTTGCTAGAAGCATCACCCTTCTACCATTAATACTAGTATTTCAATAAAAAACAACCCTACAATACCACAAGTTGTAAATGCAATAGTTTACAAAAAACTAAAATAGTGATGTGGCATTACAATATTGCTGGCAATATAGACGTACTAATACTACTTACTTATACAATTGAAGGATTTTATAATAAGCCATAAGATGGTTCGTAAAAAACTGCTACTTTAGAGTGTTTGTTTCAATTGAAACAGTATTAAATACTAATAAAACTGTAGTATGAAAAGGATTGTTTTATTACTTTTAAGTATCGTTGCCATATTTAGCAAAGCCAATGCCCAAACCACTACCAATGCTATACAATTACAAAATAAGGCCGTACAGCTAGCACAAAATGAAACAGCCAATTATGTAAAAGCACTACAATTAGCCAAGATCAAAAACTGGGATTTAATGATTACCAGTACCAATGGTAATAAAGCTTATTTAGTAGGACTTACTGCCAATGGCTTACCTAAATATTACAGTACTTTTAATAATACCATTGCAGCAGCTACCACTAGAGCTAGTCAGCTGTGGGCAGGTGGCGCCTCTGGCTTAAACTTGAGTGGTGCATCGGCAAATATGACCAATAAACTTGCTATTTGGGATGGCGGAAAAGTATTAAAAACTCACAAAGAATTAATAGGTCGCATTACCCAAAAAGATACTACTTCAGGTGTTATTGATCATGCCACACATGTCACTGGTACGTTAATGGCATCGGGAGTGAACCCTGTGGTAAAAGGTATGGCGTATGGCTTACATGGCATTTTGGCTTATGATTTTTATAACGATATTTCAGAAATTACCAACGAAGCACCCAATATTATTGTGTCCAATCATTCTTACGGCGTTATCGCAGGATGGATTTATAATGCATCGCCAAGTGGTGGTGGTGCAGCCAGATGGGAATTTTGGGGCAGACCAAACGAAAACGAAGATGTGAACTTTGGCTATTACGATGATGATACCAAGTCAATAGATGATATTGCTTATAATGCCCCATTCTATTTATATGTAAAAGCAGCAGGCAATAATAGAGCAAGCAATGGACCAGCAGTAGGCAGCCCTTATTATCGCTTTGATGCAAATGATAGTATGGTTGCAGCGGGTAACAGACCAGCCGGCATAAGCAGCAATAACAGCTACGATATTTTGCCAACCTATTCTAATGCAAAAAATATTTTAGTTGTAGGTGCAGTTAATGGTATACCCAATGGTTATACCAAACCAGCAGATGTTATTATGAGCAGCTTTAGCAGTTGGGGCCCTACTGATGATGGTAGAATAAAACCAGATCTTGTGGCAGATGGAGTAGCTGTAACATCTTGCGTATCCGCAAATGACAGTGCTTATGCTACTTATAGTGGTACATCTATGGCTTCGCCAAATGC
>JAYWCY010000178.1:0-5959 GCA_043780175.1 Chitinophagales bacterium | reverse complement strand
ATGAATCACTTTTTGCTTTTTCATACAGTGCAATCATTGCTTCCTGAAAAATATCTCTCGCATCATCGTAACTACCATTATTATTAATGATGAAAGTCTGAACCATATTAAAGTTATCTTTATAAATGGTTTCTATGGCTTTTGCATCATCCTTTGCCAATCCTTTAAGTAATGCTTGTTCGTTTAATTCAACTTTCACAGTGTACTATTTATACAAGTAGGGCACTAAAAGTAACCCAAAATGCCACGAGAAAAATAATTTAAAAAAAGTTTTAAAAGTATGGGTTACTTTTTAAGTCCTTTTAGTATTAACTATAAATTCACTCACAACAAAACATTTAAAAATGAAAAAAATTGCATTTGTAATTGCACTTGGTGCTTTCGCTGCTTGTGGTACTGGTAAAACTGAAGTTACTACTGTTGATTCAGCTAAAGTTGCTGATTCTTTAAAATCTCTTGATTCAGCTAAAGCTGCAGTTGATACTGCTAAAAAAGTTCTTGATTCTGCTAAAGCAAAAGTTGATTCTATTAAGAAATAATTTATTGAGTAACTATCGTGTGGAGAGTGATTTTGAGATGCAGCTTGCAAGACTAGATAGTTAATTAACTCTTTTTCATATGGCAAGCAATCGTTAGAGGCCGTCCTGTTTCCACAGGAGGGCTTTCTTTTTTATACCTTTCACAGAAAGAAACAAAGAAGGCAAAGCACACAACGATTTTGGTAGTTTTGCCTTGTAAAACATCTTCTAACGCTAAGTAAATATATCTTATATTAAATGTAACTTTCCTTTGTGTTCGTTGTATCCTTTGTTTCTTTGTGTGAAATGTTCATTAGAAATGCCATCGTATCTACTCCGTCAGCATAATCAGTAAGCGATGGCTGCTGAGCAGTACCAAATTCGGTGAATCCTTTACCTACAATACATTGAATATCATTATTGCCTTTTAAGCCTTCTACAAGCAGGGTTTTATCTTCATAATAGTCATAATTTACCTGGCTTACTGGTGAAAAAATCGACTCGTTTTCTGCCAATACGATCGAATCATTGGTCATATAAAATTTATTCCCCATCATTTGAATGGTTAATTGATAATCGTAGTTGTGCTTGTACTTGTGATATAAAAAATAATGATCAAACTTGCGCAAAGCATTAAGCAAAGGCACAAAATCATAGGCTTTTGGCACATATAATTTGGTTACATTTCTACAACCTAAGCCAAAGTACAATTGAATATCATCACTCAACTTATCTAATTCTTCAGTAGTTTCTAAGCCGTCTACTATGGCGACGGATGTTCTATTTCTTCTAATCACATTAGGAAATTTACCAAAATAATAATCAAAATAGCGACTACTATTATTGCTGCCAGTAGCTATGTAAGCATCGCAATTCTTTAAATTTTCGGCAAAAGACACATCATTCTGAATGGTTATTTCCCATTCGTATAATTTTTTTACCAAAAACTTTATGAGCACATCATCTTTACTTGAAGCTTTAATCGTTTGTTGCTGGCCACTAATAAATACACATAAAAAATCGTGAAAACCTACCAATGGAATATTACCAGCCATTACCACACCTACATTTTTTGATACAGCAGCAGTATTACTTACATTGTAAGTATTTGCCCAATTAGTAAGTTTTTCTTCTTGTAAAAACTGGTTCGCAATATTGGTAATTGATAGATTCACAAAGTCTTCTGTAAACCAAGGGTTCATTCTTACCGCTTTATCTTTTATTTCTAGCCATTCTTCATCGTTACTTAGCATAAATTTGCCAAGTTGAACCATTAAATTAATACGTTGTTGTAAATCCATTTTTATTAAATCAGTTTAGAAGTTTATTTTCGCAGCATTAAAAACAAAATTACTCTTATGGCTATTAAAATAACAGACGAATGTATCAATTGTGGCGCTTGTGAACCAGAATGTCCAAATAACGCCATTTATGAAGGTGGTGTAGAATGGGCAATGGCTGATGGCACATCATTAACTGGCAGTTTTACATTGCTGGATGGCACCGTTGCAGAAGCTAAACAGCGTTTTGCCCCAATTAGTGTTGATACTTATTACATTACACCTAATAAATGTACAGAGTGCCAAGGTTTTCATGAAGAACCACAGTGTGCTGCTGTATGCCCAGTAGATTGTTGCGTACCAGACGAAATGTACGAAGAAACTGTAGAAGCTTTATTAGCAAAAAAAGAATCATTGCATATTTAAGTATTGCAAATGTTTCGGTGCTAAACTTTTTAAGCAAAAATTGATACAATATAAATTAAGAGGTTTACTTTTATGCTAACAAATACTGTTGCCATAAAACGACAACATCAGTAACGGGGGGTGATATTTCCCTCCAAAAAAGGTGAAAGACGAATATAGTTTTTCACCTTTTGCATTTTAGACTATTGATATAGTCGCTGATTATTTGATTTTATTATGATTGCATTTGGCTAAATACGCCAGTTTTAAAAAATGAGGAGGTTGCCAATTGAGTAATAGTCATACTTTAACATCTATTCACTAAACATGACATACTGTAAAAAACGAGTTGTTTTTTTAGCCCTAAGCATTATATCAACATGCTATATAACTAAAATACACTCACAAGAAATTAGCTTATTAATCAAAAATTTGCCCGTTAGAGATGGTGTAGTATATAATCCTCAAACTCTACGATGCGACCTTTGTGACTGAACCCAAGTAATAATCGAAACAAAAAATGACTCTTGCTTCTCTATAAGTGATGGAAAACTGTTTAAAAGCTTTCAAATAGATAGCACTAATTATGCAATTCTAATAAAAACTTTTGAGGGCTTATTTATTTCATATTCAATGCTTAAAAGTGTTAATAATGATAATAATCAAGAAGCTAAACTTATCAAAAAAGGGGATTTTTTAGGCATTCTTCAAAGCGATTATGATAAAAATTACTTAGAAATTAATTTTATAAATGAAAAAAGTCAATATTATTCATTTAAAAAAAGTATGAGCTTACTAAAAAGAATGTTAAGGAAATAATCTCAATAATCCCTTTCAGTTCAATCATTCTCATCATAGTTATATATTTGGCAACAATCAATAAGTTATGAAGAAAAAGATTGCATTAGTTACAGGTGGCTTAAGCGGTGAGGCTGTAATTAGTTATAAAAGTGCTATTACGGTAGGTAATAATATTGATACAGATAAGTTTGACTGGTATAGAATTGATATTAACGAAAGTGGTTGGTGGTTTGTTTCTGTGGACGGCCAACACTCGACAGTCGACAGAACAGATTTTTCAATAGAAGTTGCCGGAGAGAAAATAACTTTTGATGCCGTGCTATTGTGTATTCATGGAACGCCTGGCGAAGATGGTAAATTGCAAGGTTATTTTGATATGCTTAAATTGCCATACACAAGTTGCGATGCTGCAACATCTGCCTTAACATTTAATAAGCGTTATACCGTGGCCGTGGCTGCATTTGGTGGCATAAATGTTGCTAAGAGTTTACATATTTTTAAGCACACACCTGTTACACCTGAAACTATTTTACAACAATTAACATTACCGGTATTTGTAAAGCCAAATAATGGTGGTAGCAGTATTGGCATGAGCAAAGTAAACGAAGTAACAGAGTTGCAAGTGGCGCTAGACAAGGCTTTCAAAGAAGACAACCAAATTTTGGTAGAAGAATTTATAAAGGGCAGAGAATTTACTATTGGCGTATTTAAAACCAAAGGTCAAATAATTGCCTTGCCAATGACAGAGGTAATTACCCATAAAGAATTTTTTGATTTTGAAGCGAAGTACCAAGGGTTAAGTGAAGAAATCACTCCTGCACTACTTGAAGATGTATCTGCTGATAAAATTATAAAAGCGGCAAAAAGGGCTTATGAAGTTTTAAATTGTAGAGGCATTGTACGTATTGATTTTATTTTAAATGAATCTAATGGCGAACCTTATATGCTAGAGGTAAATACTGTACCGGGGCAAAGTGAGGCAAGCATTATTCCAATGCAAGTAAAAGCCATGGGTTGGACTTTGAAAGACTTTTATACTGCTGTAATTGAAGAAGCTTTTGCTTATTAATTAAGTGTCATAAACACATTCAACTTGTGTCATATTAGGTGTGTACTTTAATTAGTTGGGTCAAAATATAATTCGTGTATTTCGTGTAATTGATTTTAATTCGTGTAACAATTTTTTAATTAATAAACTATCAATGTGTTTAAATTCATTAATCAGAAACCACTTTGGATAAACATTATTGTTGGCATCTTATTGCTTATTGTGTTGATATTGGGATTTTTTGCATCACTTGGTTGGATTACAGGTCACAACAAATACGAAAAAGTACCAGATATCATTGGGCAAAATATTTATACAGCCAAAACGGCTTTGGAGGCTAAAGGTTTTAGAGTTGAAGTGACAGATAGCGTATTTACAGCAGAAGTACCTGGCCTTACAGTAACAAAACAAATACCGGAAGGTGATGCAACTGTAAAAAATGGCAGAACCATTTATTTATCAATCAACCGAGCTGTAGCACCTTTAATAGATATGCCTAGTTTAGTAGGTTATTCGTACAAAAGTGCAGAATTGTATTTGCAAAGCATGGGGCTAAAAATGGGTGATACCAGCTATCGTGCAGATTTTGCACGTAACGCAGTATTAGAGCAATTGTATCATAAAGAGGTGATTAAGCCAGGTACCAGAGTGCCACTTGGTAGCACCATAGATTTTGTATTGGGTAGCGGTGTTGGCAGTAACGAATTTGATGTGCCAGATTTAGTAGGTTTAACACTATCGCAAGCAAAAAGCCTCATAAATTCTATGGGCATTAGTACAGGCTCGCTAGTAGTTATGGGCAGTGTGAGCGATAGTTTAAATGCCTTTGTAGTAAAGCAAACACCAGAACCTACAACCGAGATAGCACCAGGCGAAAAAAAATCAAATAAGATAAGAGCTGGTTCTACTATGGATATTTATATAAGCACTACAGCACCTATTAAAGATACTACTAAAACCAACTAAATTATGACCGAAATTTCTGTAGAACAGTTAAAAGCCAGGATGGATGCTGGCGAAAAATTAAACTTGCTAGACGTGCGTGAGCCAAGTGAATATGCAGAATTTAACTTTGGTGCACCCTTATTTCCATTAGGTAAAATACAAAGTATGCAAATAGAAGATATTGAACACTTGCGGAATGAAGAAGTGATTATTAATTGCCGTAGCGGTAAACGTAGCATGATGGCATGTATGATGCTTGAGCAAATGGGTTTTACCAATACCGTGAATGTTATTGGTGGCGTTTTGGATTGGCAAGAGAAGATAAAATAGCATGAATTGATACCCATTAAAAGAGAAAATGCTACCTAACAAAAACGCCAACCTTTAAATAGAGTTGGCGTTTTTTATGCTGTTAAATCATTCATGCAATTCGTGTAATTGCTTTGAAGATTCGTGAACTAGAATTTAATATTTACACCCAACATAAAATTAGTACCAGCCATTGGGTAATAATTATTTTCTGTGCTTAAAGTACCACTAGATATATAGCTATAAGTATAGCCATTGGGTTCGTACTTTCTATTCAAAATATTGCACACTTGTGCAATAAAATTCCACTCTTTAAACAACTTATTTTTTAACGTGTAGCTCACTCTTGCATCTTGTGTAAAGAAAGATCCTAGGGTTTTGGCTTCGGTTTCAGTATTGTCTAAATATTGTTTACCTACATACTTGCTTAATAACGTAATGCCTACATTTTTTACAGGCAAAATATTTACAGTTAATGCAGATGTAATAGAAGGTGAGAAGGCGATATTGGTATTGCTATGCGTAACTGCATTTTGCAATCCATTATCATAGTTATCAATGTATTCTGTAAAATTCTTCACCTTGTTTTTGCTAAAATTAATATTGCCACTTGCATTTAACCAACTTGCAAATATATAACCAGCTTGCAATTC
>JAYWCY010000177.1:0-4803 GCA_043780175.1 Chitinophagales bacterium | reverse complement strand
TGGTATTCGTTAATATTGCGATTCAGTTGCTATTCCAAACCGTTTTCGTTTGACTCATGCTAGTAATTTTTACTAATTCAAATCGTTCCAATAATTACTGTATAAATTTTCAGTTTCTAATAGTTGTTGATGTGTGCCTAATTTTTCTATTGTACCTTTATTGATAATGTAAATGCGCTGACAAAGATTTTTTAAAATGTGTAGCCGATGTGTGATAAAAATAATACCCATTTTGTGCTGCTGATTTTTTAAAAGTTGTAATACAAATTGTTCACTTTCTCTATCCATTGCAGCGGTAGCCTCATCAAGTATTAATAATTGAGGGTTAGCATACAAAGCCCTTGCAATAGCAATCATTTGTTTTTGACCACCTGATAGGTTAATACCTTCTTCACCCACCAATGTCATGATAGATTGAGGTAAGCTATCTACAAAAGGTACAAAACCGTATTCTTGTAAAAATTCAATAACTGCCTGCGGTTTAATGGCTGCATCATCAAACGCAATATTTTCTAAAACAGTACCATTAAAAATATGAATGTTTTGAGGTACTAATGCACAGATATTACGCCAATTGGGGAAGGAAATATTTTGTAGGGTTTGGTTTTGGTTAATGTTGATACTTCCATATTCTTGTCTATAGTGCTTTTGGATAATTTGGATAAGCGTTGATTTACCACAGCCGTTCTCGCCCATAATAGCAATAATTTCACCTTTTGCTACCTCGAAAGAAATATTTTTTAATAATTGCCCTCTACCAGCAAAACGAAAGGATAGATTCTTTACTTGCAGCAAATTGAAGTGTTCTAAATCGTTTGTATGTTCGTTATCTTCTGATTCAATAGATGTAAATTCAAACATTCTATCAAAGGCAATTTTGGCCTCATTTATTGGTATTGATACCAATGCTAAATTGGCAATACTTGGTAATAGGGTAGAACACATGCCTAGGATAGCTATAAGCTCACCCGTTTTTAACTGCCCATGTAACACTTGATAACTGCTATACAATAAAACGCCAAGCAAAAACACAATGCCGAAAGCATTAGCAATAAAGCCTAAACTAATTTGTATTTTACCAAGGTTAAATACATTCTCTTGAAATTTACTGTAAATGGTATTGTTGGTTTTTGCAAACAAATCTTGCTTACTATAGTTTTTAATGGACTCAATACCTTGTAAGGTAGATATATAGTTGGCCTCACTCATAGCATAGCTACTCATAATGTTGCGCTGCCCCTCTATAATGCGTTTATTGTACCTATAAATGAGTACAAAATAAAAAGGCATTACTAATAAAGCTGCCATAGCAATTTTCCACGAATAGAAAAATAGAAAGCCAAATACTACTAATGTAATCAAAGCATCTATTACCACATTACCAGCTAATTGACTAATAACTCTTTGTATTCTTGATGTATCTGTTAATCTTGCTGTTAGCTCACCTATTTTTCTGGTATCAAAAAAAGGCTTTGGTAAGTGCAATAGCTTGCTATAGAAACTACTAATAATTCTCGTGTTAAAATCTTTTGATTGCCTGAATAAAAAGTATTGCCTTAAAGCAGATAAACCTTCTTTGGCAAACAAGAGCAGTAGTACTAAAGCTACACCTAGATTTAATTTGGTAAAGTTTTTCTTAGGTAAAATGTCATCTATTAATCGTTGAGAAAATAATGACATCACAATTCCTAATATGGCAATAGCCACGCCAATACCTGCTGCAATAGCAAGTAGTGGTGTATCTTCTTTTATGAGTTGCTTTATCCATTGCTTTTTCTCATTTATAATTACTGATGCCTTTTTAAAACTGTCGTTTGGCTCTAATGTTAAGCAGGTTTTAGATTGCCAAATGGTATCTAACTCAATTTCAGAAAAATAGATGATGCCTTTTGCAGGGTCGCCAATAATAAATTGCAATTGCCCATCTTTTTGGGTAGTACCATAGCAAACCACATAATGTTGCAATTGCTTATCAATTACTACATGTAATATTACAGGTGTGGGGTGTTGTATAAGTGCAGCCATATCTGCTTCGCAGCCTTCAGCTGTAAAGCCTACTTGCTTAGCAGCTTGATACAAGCCTAGTAGAGTAGTGCCTGTAATATTAGTACCACTTAACTTGCGTAAGTTTTCTAAATTGCTTGTGCCACCATGAAATTTAATAATGGATAATAAACAAGCGACACCGCAATCTGATTGGTCTTGTTGTAATATACATGACGCTTTCAATTCTTTATTATCCATTTACAGACTATTGTATTTTTCCCTTAGAAGGATTAAGGGGCTAAGAGATTATCAATTTTAGTTTCACCAATAATTTTTTTAACTAGTTTGTTGTTTTGGTAAATAAAAAAAGAAGGTACTGCCGATGTACCAAAGGTTTTCTCAAACTGGTATTTGGTATCTCTAAGTAATACAATATTGGGCATGGTTGCAAGTTGATACGCTTTGCCAAACTTAGCAACACTGCTGCTATCAGCTATTGTAATCATTAAAATAGTTGCATTGTTTAGCTTGTCTTTATTTGCTAAAAATGCCTTTGCCATATATTGGCAATGCTCACAAGTAGGGCTGAAATGGTTAACTATCAATGTTAATGACTTTTCCAAATCTCTATTTGTGAAAATCTTTCCATTATTTTCGACATAATTAAAATCAGGGATTACTTGTATATTTCTTTTGGGTGCAGTAAGCTTTAAAAATAAATAAAACCCTGAAAGAATCAAAAGACAGGATAGAGAAACTAAACTTACTGGTAAAAAATATTTCATTTATATTGAATTAATTATAGAAATTAATGTAATAGCTAAAAGCCAAATTGTGAGTACAACTAAATAAGAAGATGCTACTATTTTAAATGCTCTTCCGAAAGATTGCTCAATTAATACGGATAAAAAATAACTAAGTAACATCCAATAGGAAATTTCAAAAAGGCTTATGGTTTGCAATAAATAATAAAGAGAAGGTTCAAAAGAGATTTTAAGTAACCGAAGAAAATAAGAAATTGAAAATAGCGAGAACTGTTCTCTTGGAATATGTTTAAAATATACAGGAAATTTCTTGATAAAAAAGAACTCGCTTATCATTTGGAAATAAAATATAAAATGTGAGAAAGTAACTACGACAATATTTTTTTTAAAACCAATATTGATATTATATATCCTCATTCCAATAAATATCAGTAGTGTGTTTATTATGATTTCGAAGAATACTGAAAAACTTACACCTAGTGGTGTTGTCCAAATATGATAATCTTTTATTAAATAAAAGATATTTTTATGAATATTCCATAATTCATATATTGATGGTAGTTGAAATTGTTTAGGCAAGTTTTCAATCACGATATAATATGAAATCCCCCAAATGAATAAATAGATAATTAATATAGGAAATCGAGTTAACATTAATTTTGGCATGAGAAAATAGTTAGCTTAATTTTCGACAAAAACTATTTCAGCAGCAGCAATCATATTAATTGATTTTCCTAAGCTTTGTTTGTTCGGAATTAGTTTTATTTCAGTTCTAAAACCATCATAAACTATAAAGCCATTTTCAAATTGTGAAAACCATTTATTGTTGAAAAAACCGCTACGCCTGTATGTAACTACGTTACCGTTCTCATAAGTTTCCCTAATACCAATGTCCTTAGCAAACCCTTTTTTCTTTTCACCATTCTTTCTAGCAATATTTAGCCACTCTATTCCAATAAAAAAGCTATTTTCACGGTCACAGAGAATATTCTGATTTCTTATATCAATCTCTAAAATATCCGACTCGTTTGTTGATGTAGTAGGAATAATTTGTTGTTTTAAAAGTTCATCTTTCGGTAACCCATTTTTACCAACACTATAAATATGTAACCGCCAAAGATTATCCAAATCAATATTTTTTTGTCTAAGTAATATTTTATTTATACGAAATGAGTTTGTAGAATCAGAAACCTTGATAAGGGTTGCCATTTCAGAGTTACTTACTCTTGAATCACCTATAGATGATCTTTCACTTTTTTTATTGATACTACCGCAAGTTAGACTTGGTGATTTTTTTAATACAACTTCTCTTAAATCTTCAAACTGTGTTTCAAGAAGTATAGATTCCAAGGTTAAAGCATCATGTGCTAGAATTTTCAAAGGTTTGTAACCTATGCAAGAAAAAAGTAGTGTATCGTCATGTGGAATTTGTATTGAAAATTGACCTAATGAGTCGGTATCATAGTTCGATTTGGAACTAGTCAAATTAATAGAAACATAAGGAATAGGTTTTTTACTGTTGCTTTCAATTACTTTGCTATTTAGCACTATTTGAGAAATACAGGAATTTGACAAAATGAGAGTAAATAATATGTACGTAATAACACTTTTCATAAAAATTGATTAAAAAAGATGGCTTGACCCAACCAAGCCATCTTTATAAATTTATTAGATATATTAAGCCGGTACAATGCTACAATTGTAAGTACTGCCAGCAGCAATCCAAAAAATATAATCTTGACTACATACAGTACAAGTGTTTGTCAAAAGTGCCATACTGCAATCTGTCACTGTACCAGTACCCCAAAATGGTCGCCCACCTTCAACAAATTCCATTTGATTTAAACTTAAAGTTTTCATTGGTTGTTAATTTTAATTTTTCCCTCACCTGTCTATCGCCATGGGTTGGTTGTTCAGCGCCCTAGTTTTTTTAAGTGCTTAAAGGGTAGCACTATTAGTTAATGGCCATTAACTGCGTTGATCAAATAAGTTGTACTTCCTTATAGTAACAACAGTATAAACATAGGGCAAGTCAAGTATATAAAAATACCTA
>JAYWCY010000176.1:0-2747 GCA_043780175.1 Chitinophagales bacterium | reverse complement strand
TAAAGCTACCAACTATGGTTTTGAAGCGGTATTTACCAAATACTTTGGCAAGTTTGGTGTATCTGCCAATTATACCTACACACATTCTGAAGTGACTACTAACAAATTATTGTACCACTATATAGCAGGTACGGGTGTTAGTACAGATGTTGTATCACAAACAAGACCTTTACAAGGGCAAGCAGATCATATAGGTAATTTGTCTTTTTTATATAAAGATCCAAAAGCGGGTTTCGATATTCAAATAGCATTTTCATACACGGGTGATCGTATTGCACAAGTATCTCAATACTACAATTTAGACACTTGGCAAAAGCCGTTTAGTTCATTGGATTTATCATTTGAAAAAAGATTGGCAAAACGTTTCTCTTTCTATGCTAAGATTAATAATATAACCAACGAACCCAACAGACTGTATCTTAAAACTGCACCATCTATTATTAACCAACAATTCTCTGGAGGGTACACCATTCCATACCAAACTAATAGTAATTATACCATTGTACAAAGAGATAGTTATAAACTAGGATTCTTAGGTGGGTTTAGATATAAATTTTAAAATAAATTAATTACAATAATATTTCTCGTTATGAAAAAATTTATCATACCCATACTTTACATTTTATCTGGAACCATTTTATCTGGAACCATTTTATCTGGATGTAAAAAATTGGCAGAAGACGATTCCAATATTTATAAATATATATTGCCAGCTGGCGTTACAGTTAGTGATGCTACTCCATTGTGTGGTGCTGTTAAGGGTGTTATGCTTACTGGTAAAACTTATACATTAGGTTGTGATGTATATATTAACAAAGGTGATACTTTATTAGTACAACCTGGTGTTACGATTAATGCCACTAATAGTGCAGGAATTATAGTAAGAGGTTCTTTTATTAGTTTGGGTACCAAAGAGCAACCAAATACATTTACGGTAGCTGGTCAAGTTAAAAATGCAACTCCTGGTATTCCTTTGGCATCTGATAGTGCCCATAAAGGCTATTGGCGAGGTCTAATTGGTGATACGTCTTGTGCAAATATGATTGTTAAATGGACACATATTGACTTTGCCGGTGCGGCTTATGGTAGCGTTGTTGGCCCTGCGGTAAACCAAAAAGCAAGTACGTCTTTCTGTATTTTGTTTCAAAATCCTAATGGTAATTTTATATTAGAAGATAGTTGGTTATGGGGCGGTACAGATGACTGTATTAGGGTAGCTAATGGTAAAATACACATTTTCAGAAATACTTTTGAGAAGTGTGGTGGTACTGGCGGTGATATTGTGAATGCCAAAGGTGGTACGGTAGGTACTATGGCCTATAATTTCTTTATTGGCTCGGCTTACAATGGACAAAAAGCATCTAATAAAGGTCAAGTTGGTGCGCAAACCAATATTGTGATGTACAATAGTACATTCGTAAATGGTGGTGTACAAGTAATACCTGGTCAAAGAGGTTCATGTATCAATTTCGAGGAAGGTGCCAAAGGCGCTTTTTATAATAATGTGGCTGTCAATTGTAGGGTAGGTTTTCGTGTGGTGAACAATCCAGTGGCAGATACTTTAAATCTTACTTACGGCAATAATTATCAGTATGCTGATTCGTTAAGTATTGCTAATCAGTTTTTTACTTTTGGACCAGTGTGTACAAGACCCCAAACAACTGATTTACCGCTACCATCTAGTTATTTACCAGCCAATTATACTTATGGTGCCACTTACGATGGTACACCTGTTGTAAAGGTGTTAAGCCCGCTATTTGTTAATTTTCCTTTACCAGAGCCTGTATCACCATGGTTGGTATCTGCTGTGGGCAACGCCAATTTTAGATTGCAGCCCGGTTCACCATTAATTGGTAAGGGTAATACAACCATTGTGCCTTTAGTAGTTGTACCTCTTAATCCGGTATATGGTGCTTCAGAAGTAACACCGCCAGGAGCAGATTTAGGCTGCTATCAAACCAATGGTAGAGGTAACCAACACTAATAACTCTTTTAGTATATTAAAAACATCGGAGGTAACCCTTCGATGTTTTTTTGTTAAACACATAAATTTTGGGTATGAAAATAAATCAAGCAGTTTTGGTAGTATTATATGCTGCCATTGCGATACAATTGTCGTGTTCAAAAAATAACTCCAATAGTGGCAGTACTATTGTGCTAGCAGTTGTTGATACCACACCACTTTTCAACACCGTTGTTAAATCTGATACTTTGCGAGTGATGGCCTATAATATTTTGTATTTTGGCGATGGCTGCCAAGGTACTACACCCGTGTTGGATGGTTATTTTCAAACGATCATCAAATATGCGCAACCTGATATATTAAGTTGCGAAAAAGTTGAAGCATTTTATCCTGTGTTAGGCGCATTTGGTAATGTAGCTGATGAATTATTGAATAATGGATTAAATGTTGCAATACCTAACCGTTACGGCTATGCCAAATCTACCAATGAGAGTAAGGGAAAAAATATGAATATCTTATTTTATAATAAGCAAAAGCTCACGTATGTAAAAACACAAACGTTGGTATCTAATGTGACTGACTTTAATATATATAAACTATTTTACAATGATATCAATCTCTCAATTACACGCGATACCACATTTTTATATATTGTACTCAATCATACACAGTCAGGCGCATCAAGTAGTATTAGAGACCAGCAAGTATCACAAGTAATGATCGCATTGCGGAGTAAATTTAAATATTTGCCTAACTTGATTAATATGGGCGATTTTAACACAGC
>JAYWCY010000175.1:0-3374 GCA_043780175.1 Chitinophagales bacterium | reverse complement strand
GAAACAGCAGATGGTTATTTGCAAGGTAAAGTTGCTGGTTTAAACCCAATCATGCGTTCAGGTACTCCTAATGCTGGGGCATATTTAAACATAAGAGGTTACAATTCTTTATACGCTACCAACCAGCCATTGTTGGTGGTTGATGGTATGATTTATGATTATACCGACTATGGTACGTCTCTCATCAGTAATCATTATACCAATGCATTTGCAGATATTGACATGAGAGATATTGAGAATATTACAGTTATAAAAGATGGCTCATCAACTTATGGTACTAAAGGTGCAAATGGAGTTATTTTAATTACTACTGGTCATGCGCAGCAGCTTGCTACACGCATAGATGCTAGTATATATACAGGTGTAAACTTTGCACCAAAACAATTGCCAGTGATGAATGCAGGCGATTATCGCACTTACTTAACAGACATGTTAAAATCTCGTGGTTGGTCTAATTCACAAATATTGGCCCAGCCATATATTAGCGACGATTCTAGTGCTGCTAACCCAAACTATTACCGCTATCACAACCAAACAAATTGGCAAGATGAAGTGATGAATAATAGTTCGAACAGTAATTATTTTGTAAAAGTTGCAGGTGGTGATAATATTGCCAAATATGTATTGTCTATGGGTTACATGAATAACCCAAGTGTTACTAAAGGAACTAATCTTAAAAAATATAATATTCGGTTAAATGCCGATTTAAACCTTAGCAGACGTTTAACTGCAACTACGAGCTTAACCTTTAACTTTTACGAGCAAAGTTTAAGAGACCAAGGAATGTCAACTAAAACCAATCCATTGTATTTGGCCTTAACCAAAGCACCATTTATGCATAAAAATATAGTTGCAGATAATGGTTTAATATCTCCAAATTTAGCTGATACAGATACTTTGGGTGTAGGTAATCCTACAGCTGTGGTACAAAATATGATTGGTACAAGTAAAGTTTACCGCTTTTATGGTGCTATAGCTTTAAAATATAGCTTAGGTAAATATTTAAGTATTAGCAGCTTGGTTGGTACTACGGTAGATGAAGTTCGTGAGCAATATTTTATACCAAGAAAAGGTGTTTCAAACGATACAACTGGCAACGCAGTTATTGATAGTCGATTAGGCGGTCAAGCAAAAAGAATTTACAGTTTATATAATGATACATATTTAGATTATTCAAGAACCTTCAAACGCAATCATGTACTTACTGCACGTGCTGGTGTAAGATATATGGATAGCAAAAATGAGCAAGATTATGCTACAGGCGCCAACTCTGCTACAGATGATTTTATAAGCGTAGGTACTGGTGTTAATGCATTGCGTAAAGTGGGCGGTGGTATTGGTAGGTATGGCTGGGTTAATACTTATTTGGGTGTAGATTATGCATTAAAAAATAAATATTTCTTTGCATTTAATATGGCAGTTGATGGCTCATCAAGATTTGGAAGCAATGTCAATAATGCTTTAAAAATTAGTGGACGTAGCTACGCAGTAATGCCATCTTTGGGCGCTTCATGGCTAGTTTCGTCAGAGAAATTTATGTCAAAAATTAAGTTTGTAGACGTTCTAAAATTAAGAGCAACAATTAGTCAAACTGGTAATGATGATATTGGAAATTACACGTCTAAACAATCTTATGCTTCTCAAAATTTATTGGGTGTACAGGGTTTGGTAAGAGCAAATGTTGCGAATCCTGCTTTTCAATGGGAAACAAATACAAAATCTAACTTAGGCTTAGATCTCGCATTATTTAACGAGAGATTGAATATTAGCATAGACGCATTTACCAATAAAACAGACAATATGATTGCGTTCGAGCCATTGCCTGTAGCATCTGGTTACAGCTTTGCTATTACTAACACCGGTGCCATGAAAACAACTGGTTTTGATCTAAGTGTTGGTACTAGAATAGTCAATAAAAAATCATTTAAATGGGATATTGGCGTTATTGTAGCTGCTTATAAAAATAGAATTACTGCATTGCCGGGTAATCAAACGATTACTAACTATGGCGGGGCAACAATATTAACGTCAGTAGGGTCGCCTGTAAGCAGTTTCTATGGCTATAAAACCAACGGTGTGTACACATCAGATGCCGAAGCTGCATCTGCTGGCTTAACGAAATTACAAACGGACGGCTCCTACGCTGCTTATAAAGGTGGTGATATTAAATTTCAAGATGTAAATGGCGATAAAATTATCGATGATAAGGATAGACAATTTATTGGTAATCCAACACCAGATTATACTGGCGCTATTACTACCAAGATAATATACAAGCGTTTCTCGCTTGATGCCATCTTTACTTTTAGCCAAGGCAATAAAATTTACAACGCTGTACGTGCGGCTTTAGAAGCACAATCAACAACAGAAAATCAGTTACAAAGTGTTGTAAATAGATGGCGCGTACCTGGCCAAATTAGTAATACACCAAGAGTGAGTTATGGGGATCCATTGGGTAATAGTAGTTTTTCAGACAGATGGATAGAAGATGGGTCTTTTTTACGCTTAAAAACGATTACAGCTAGCTATCAATTACCAATTAAAGCTGGTAAAGCATTGCGATATGTAACGCTGTATGTAACAGGAAATAACCTTTTAACCTTTACAAAATATCTGGGTTTTGATCCTGAATTTTATGCTTCAGAAACAGTGCTGGCTCGTGGTGTAGATGTTGGTTTAGAGCCGCAGTATAAATCTATAATTACTGGGTTACGTATTGGTTTATAATTTATTAAAAGTATTAACAAAGTATATGAAAATCATTTCAATAAAATCAAGAAAAAACTTGTCATTGGTAGCACTACTTTGTTGTGTGTTCTCAGTAGCTTGTAAAAAAACGCTTGATAAAAATCCCGAAACAACTTTAGTAGCTACACAAGTATATCGTAACGTATTTGATGCAGATGCTGCCGTAATTGGTGTATATGGTAAGTTTATGGGTCTTGCAAAACAATACGTTATTTTAAATGAGTTACGTGCCGATTTAATGCAAGTAACAGATAATGCAGATAAAGATTTACGTGAGGTAAATACGCACAGTACTAGTGCAACAAATCCTTATGCAGATCCTAAAGCATTGTATTCATTAATTAACGATTGTAATGATGTGCTTAAAAACTTCAACATAATGTTGAAGGATAATAAGTTTAAGTTATCTGAATACCAACAACGTTATTCCGATATTGGTTGCATTCGTGCTTGGTTATATCTTCAATTGGGTATTCATTATGGTACCGTGCCTTATGTTACAGATGCATTAGAAAATATTGATGCCGTTAGAGATGTTACTAAATATCCTTTATTGCCCTTTAATCAGTTGTTAGACTCGTTGATAACATTTACCAATGCACTGCCTTACAAATTGCCTTATGCAC
>JAYWCY010000174.1:0-5901 GCA_043780175.1 Chitinophagales bacterium | reverse complement strand
TCATTTTAATGGGCAGTCTATTGTAATTTCCACTTGGCTAGCTGCCACAAAAGCCTTACTTTTGCACACTTTCTAAATTTGATGCCGTAACATCAAGCTTGTCCTTTTAACCCCACTACCCTTTGGGTTGACGGATGAACTTAATGTGGCCTATTATTCACTTAAATAGACACAGATGAAATTATCACAATTCAGGTTCGATTTGCCACTGAATCTTATCGCACAAAACCCTACAAAGCAGAGAGAAGATGCTCGTATGTTGGTTGTAGACCGTAAAACCGGTGCTATGGAAAACAAACATTTTAAAGACATTCTTGATTATTTTGATGACAAGGATGTATTTGTAGTGAATAACACAAAAGTATTTTCTGCACGTATGTACGGTAGAAAAGAAAAAACTGGTGCTAAAATCGAGGTGTTTTTATTGCGTGAGTTAAATAAACCCAACCGTTTATGGGATGTAATTGTTGATCCCGCAAGAAAGATTCGTGTGGGTAACAAATTGTATTTTGGTGAAAATGAAGAATTGGTAGCCGAAGTAATTGATAATACCACGAGCCGTGGCAGAACCATTCGCTTTTTGTGGGATGAAGATGAAGAAAGCTTCAAAAAAATGTTAGATTTTTTAGGCGAAACCCCATTGCCTAAATACATAAAGCGTACTCCAACAGAAGAAGATAAAGAACGCTACCAAACTGTTTATGCAAAACATGAAGGTGCAGTAGCAGCGCCTACTGCTGGTTTACATTTTAGCAAAGAGTTAATTAAGCGTTGCGAAATTCAAGGTATTCGCTTTGCTGAAGTAACTTTGCATACTGGTTTAGGCACGTTTAGACCCATAGAAGTAGAAGATTTAAGCAAACACAAAATGGATGCTGAATACTACCAAATTACTGAAGAAGCTGCGAATATTGTGAACAAAGCAAAACAAACTGGCCATAGAGTTTGTAGTATTGGTACCACTACCATGCGTGCAATGGAAACAAGCTTTACTGCTACCAAAATGCTAAAACCTAGCGAAGGTTGGACCAACCATTTCATACATCCACCTTACGATTTTAATGTGGCTGATAGTTTGGTAACTAATTTTCATTTACCAAAAACAAGCTTATTAATTATGACTTGTGCTTTTGCTGGCTACGATTTGGCTATGGCGGCATATCAAAAAGCAATAAAAGATAAATACCGTTTCTTTAGTTATGGTGATTCATTGTTAATTATCTAAATGTTCTATATAATTTATCAAGTTTTTAAAACTTGGAATATTTTCAACAAAAAAGCTGCTTCAATATGAAGTAGCTTTTTATTTTTTAGTTAATTGAACTAAAAATATTTATTCACTATCATTGTAATCCATATTTATTAGACAATATTGGCAAAGGATATGAATAAATAAGAGGGCAAATGTTTATCATTTGAAAACTTCAATACTCCACTCGGTACCACTACCAATATGGTATTGCTCGGCCAAACTACCTTGATTAAGTGCTACCGATAGTTGCATCAAGCTATTTAAATACAATAATGGTTTGCCTATGGGAACTGCACTAAAAGTGGCTACATAAGGCAAATCCTGAGAAAATACTTGTACACCATTGTGATACATTTTTGTAAGTTTTACTTATATCTAGATTAAGCGTATTTTGTAAAAAATTAAACCCACCGTCGTCAAAACGTATTTTAGCAGTAGAACCAATGATAGAAGCATTATATGTTTGATCGCCGTAATAATGAAAATCATTACTGCCAATGGTATTGCTTAAATCCCATTGCCAGCCACTTTTACCTTCACCTTTAATACCAGCAGCTAACGACATATCAGTAATATGTGTTTTGATATGCGGGTTGTAAAAAGTATCAACATCACCAGTTGATACCAGCATTATACTTGGATCATAAATTAATGACCCATTGGCTCTTACAGGAAAACGAGTTGGTTTGGCACTCCAGTTTCTTGTATAAGCATAGGCATCGGATGCTTTATAGTTTACACCACCAAACGAATAAAAAGTAGTGGTACCACTTGCACTTGTTGGTATTTCCATATTGTACATCACACCACTTGTCGTTACCGAACCATCACCAAAAGATCTACGACCCGAATTGACAGTTGGTAATGTATTTGGATCTGTTTGCCAATTTGTTGTACCTACCTGCCTAAAAGTTTTACCTTGGTTTAAAAAGTCAACAGACACATTAATAAAGCCGCCATTTTTCCCAATTTTAGCGCCATTATTTACAGAAAATGTAAATGTACCGCCATTGACTTTATTGCCTGTGTAGTATTGATTAGTTTGGTTAAAGTTTTGAGCGTTAAATTTAGAATCATAGTAGCCACTCCAACCGGTATTGATACTCAGTTGATTGACATTCTTTTTTAAAATGACGTTAATAACGCCTGCCATGGCATCAGAACCGTATTGTGCAGATGCACCATCACGCAAAATCTCAATTCTATCTACGGCAGTTTGCGGAAAAGCATTTAAATCTACCCCAGAATTACCACGCCCTCTTGTACCAAATAACGCTACAAAAGCCGTTTGGTGTCTACGTTTTCCATTAATCAGCACCAAGGTTTGGTCTGGACCAAGGCCGCGCAGTGTACCAAGATCTACATGGTCAGCACCATCAGCACCACTTTGCTTGTTGTAATTAAATGAGGTGCTGCGTAATTTAAAACAGATGTTAAATCCATTTTTGCAGTAGGTACACCAGCTTGGTTAATATTAATAACATCTACGGGTACTGGTGATTCGGTTTTTACCCTACCGCCTTTTCTACTACCTACTAATACGACTTCATCTAAATTTTCTACAGCAGTTTCAAGGCTTATTGTTATTGTGTTATTTTTTATAAGCACCGTTTTAGTTTTAAATCCTATAGAACTTATTTCGATTGATTGATTTACAGTAATTGCAATGGTAAACACACCATCTTTATTTGTAATCGTGGTTGCTTTTGTGGTTAGCGATTTTATAGTGGCGTTTTCAATTGGGGCTCCTTTGTTATCAATAACTCTACCACTTATTTTAATTTGTGCTACTAATTGGCAAATACTAAATAGGAGTATAAACACTGTTGCTAACAGTTGCTTTGATTGTTTCATGCTTGTTTTTTTTGGTTGAAACTTCAAAGTAATTGAAAATAACTGGAGTATTGTTTAGTTTAAATTAACATTGGTTAAAAATTTGGAGCCAATTTGATAATTTTCATAAATTTCAATTATAATTATATTGATAATTTATAAATTATTTGCTGCAAAAACCTTAACAATTGGTTTCAGAAATAATAAAATTTTACACAATCTTATTACAATAAAATAATAATAAATTATAATACTTATAAGCCGTTATTTTATCCCAATATTTAGTACATTGCTATCCTAAAAATTACTGGATGTCTACATTGCACCGTCGCCAATTTATTCAACAAACAAGCTTATTAACCTTAGGTAGCCTTACTGCTGCATCTACTACCCTGGCTAGTACATTTATCCCAACAATCACTACTATAAAAGTGGGCTTAATTGGTGTCGGTTATCGGGGGCAAGAACATTTAAAATTATTATTACAGCGAAATGATGTAGAACTGATAGCTATTGCAGACCCTGACTTGCAGATGCTTGGCATGGCAGACAAAATAATTAACGCAAGTGGTAAGCCCAAGCCAACTATTTTTAGTAATGGAAAGTATGATTATAAAAACTTATTGAAACGTACAGATATTGAGGCCGTAATTATTGCTACGCCCTGGGAATGGCATATAGAACAAGCAATTGATGCCATAAATGCAGGTAAAATACCCGGTGTAGAAGTGTGTGGTGCTATTAAATTATCTGACTGTTGGGATATTGTAAATGCTAGTGAAAAAACTGGTATTGCAGTGATGATGTTAGAAAATGTATGCTATCGCAGAGATATAATGGCGGTGTTAAATATGGTACGCAAAGGAATGTTTGGCGAATTATTGCACCTGCAAGGTGGTTACGAACACGATTTACGAGGTGTAAAATTTAATGATGGCATTACGGCTTATGACTCAGGTGTAGAATATGGCAAAAAAGGCTTAAGTGAAGCAAAATGGCGCACCCAACACAGCATTGATAGAAATGGGGAACTATATCCTACGCATGGTCTTGGCCCTGTGGCAGTAATGATTGATGCCAACAGAGGTAATAGATTAACTAAATTATCTTCAGTGGCTACTAAATCTAGAGGTTTACATAGATATATTCTTAATCATAAAAATGGTGGGTCAAATCATCCAAATGCAGCTTTAAAGTTTAAGCTTGGCGATATTGTAACTACTCAAATACAAACAGCCAATGGCGAAACAATCGTATTAACCCATGATACATCTTCGCCAAGACCTTATAATTTAGGCTTTAGAGTACAAGGCACAAATGGTATTTGGCAAGATAATCATGCTGGCGAATTCAAGGCTGGCCTTATCTATTTTGAAGATAAAAGTAAACCACACACTTGGGAAAACACGGAAGCTTATATGAAAGCGCATGACCATAGATTGTGGAAACAATATGAAACCCAAGCAGAAGGGGCTGGTCATGGTGGGATGGACTTTTTTGTTGTAAATGCGTTTATTGAATGTATTAAGCAAAAAACCGAATTCCCGATGGATGTGTACGATTTGGCCACATGGTATGCTGTCACACCATTATCAGAAAAATCGATTGAAGAAGGCGGTACATTGATGAATATTCCAGACTTTACAAGAGGTAAATGGGAAAGCCGCAAACCTATTTTTTGTGTAGATGAAAAAGGCAATTATTAGACATTTTTGTTAATTAATACCTGCTGTAATACTTCCAATAACTGCATTTGATTACTAGCCCTTACCAAATTATGCTGAGAGTATTTTATTGTGTAATAAACATCATTTAATAGATAATCAGTTAGAAATCTAAGCGCTTGCATATAAATTAATACCTCGCCTGCAAAAAAGAAATGTGCTTGCTCAAATGGAGTTAAATACTGTTGCATTTGGCTGTAATAACCTTGATGTATGGCTTGTAAATAGGCTGCCCGAACAATAATTTTAGATTCATCACCCTCTTCTTCGTTTACTGGGCAGGTATAAGTACGAATCATATCACCAACATCACTTATGAAATAACCAGGCATCACCGTATCCAAATCAATCACGCAAATGGTTTCCTGAGCCTGATTAAACAACACATTGCTAATCTTTGTATCGTGATGTGTGACTCTAATTGTAGCATCCGGATGCGCTATAAATGCTTGGTATTTTTTTACAATATTTACTTGCCTTTGTAAGCGATTAATAAGTGTTTTACAAGCTGCTACCTTATCTTGATTACCTGTTTGTACTGCTTGCAAAAACTGCAAATAACGCATCGGTAAATTGTGAAAGTTTGGTAGTGTTTCTTGTAGTTGATTTATTTTTATTGCATTACAATTGGCAGTAAACCTACCAAAAGCTTGTGCTGCTTCATACGCTTGCTGCGGCTCATTTACTACGGAAATGGTATGTGAGTTTTTTACAAATGTAAATGCTCTAAAATATTGGTCGTTTACCCTATACAAAGTATTGCCATTAATACCAGCAATAGGAGCAACAAATAGATAATTGGGATGCGTATCTCTTAAATAATTTTTAAGTAGTTGCATATTCACATCAATAGCTAAGGGCTGCTGAAAAACTTTGGTATTTAATTGCTGTAATACAAACTCCCCATTTGATGTTACAACTTTATACGTATGATTAATTAAACCAGATGCTATAACTGTTGCTTGATAGGATTGCCAGCCGTAGCAAGCTGCAAGTGTGTGTAATAATGAGGTTTGCATTGTTATTTTTTAGGCGGCCAATAATCTAGTGGTAGTAAAGTAGCAGCTTTTTCCCACCACGCCCAAAATTGAC
>JAYWCY010000173.1:0-2200 GCA_043780175.1 Chitinophagales bacterium | reverse complement strand
GGCGTTTGGAACGAAACTGGCACCAGTATCAGCATCAATATTGTGCCACCATTTTGGAACACTTGGTGGTTTAAAACCTTACTGTTTTTAGTAACGGCTACTGGTTTATTTTACTGGTATCGCTTTAAAAGAAACTTAGAATTACAAAAGCTAGAAGAGAAAAAGAAAGAAGAAGTATATCAAATGCAATTGCAGTTTTTTACCAATATTTCGCATGAATTTAGAACGCCACTATCGCTTATAATTGGACCACTAGAAAACTTGCAAAAAGAAGATAATAAGTTTGCACACTATTACAATGTGATGCATAGAAATGCCATAAGACTCATGCATTTGATAAATGAGTTGATGGATTTTAGAAAGTCGGAATTGGGTGTATTGAAACTGCATGTCATGCCAGGCCATATTGATTTATTTTTACAAGAAATTGCGGCCTCGTTTACTGAAATTGCCGCAGAGAAAAACATCACTTTTACCGTAACCTTTACAGATAATATTAATAATACTTGGTTTGATAGACAGGTGCTTGAAAAAATTGTATTGAACCTAATAGGCAACTCATTTAAATACACCAATAAAGGTGGCAGCATTAGCATTGAAGTATTGACTTCTTTGCAAGATTTCAAACCATCTTTTAGCAACGAATTGGTGCTAAAAAGTGACTACCAAGGTGTTAGATATATCTACTTGAAAGTAAAAGACAGTGGTATTGGTATTTCTAAAGAATCGATTGCACATTTATTTGAACGCTATTATAAAATTGGCGATACACATATGGGTTCCGGCATTGGCTTGGCATTTGTGAAAAGCCTTGCCACACTGCATAAAAGTCATATTTATGTATTTAGTGAAAGCAATCAAGGCACAGAGATTATTATTGGTATTCCTGTAAATAAAGCCGATTATTCTGCACAGGAAAGATGGGTGCAACAAGTTGATAATGCTAGTGAAGTAAGGTTAGAAAGTATTTACGATAAATACGAATCATTTGAAAACTCAGTAACAATACATACTGTAGATGAGGCAATGGGGGATGCATTATTGCCGCATATTTTATTGGTTGAAGACAATGAAGAATTAAGGGCATTTTTAAAAAATAGCCTTATAGCTAATTATCATATTGCTGAAGCCAGAAATGGTTTAGAAGGTATTGAACTAGCCAAAGACATGATGCCAGATATAATTATCAGCGATGTAATGATGCCAAAAATGGATGGTATAGAATTTTGCAAACGTATAAAAGAAGATGCAGCAACCAGCCATATACCATTTATTATGTTGACGGCAAAAGATGCTTTAGAAGCAAGATTAGAAGGCATTTCATCGGGTGCTGATTTCTATTTTGCCAAGCCGTTAAGTATGCAATTGTTGCAGTTGACACTAAAAAATATTTTACAACAAAAGCAAAAATTAAAAGTCCATTATCAACACAATCAATATGCTGATGCGAAGGATTTGGTGCACTCAAATACAGACAAACAATTTTTAGAAGTTCTCATCAGCATTATAGAATCACACTTGGTAAACCCAGAAATGGATGTTGAATATATCTGTACACAAATAGGTATGAGTAAAACAAAATTGTATCAAAAAATAAAGAAAATTACTGACCAATCTATTGGCGAATTTATCAGAACCATACGCTTTAAAAAAGCGGCACAACTAATGACCACAGAAGATATAACACTATCTGAAGTAATGTATTTAGTAGGAATACAAACACAGTCCTATTTTACAAAAGCCTTTAAAAGTGAGTTTGGCAAAACACCTACACAATTTTTAAAAGACTTGAAAAAATAATAGCATCGGAACAATAGGATATAAAATTCGTAGATACAGTTTGGGTTAATCGATATTTTTCATCCCACTTTGGTGGATGAACTAATGGTAGAAGTAGCGATAATATTACTTTTCAAATGATAATTATAGTTTTGAAGTAACTTATTCTTAAAACTTTACAACCTTCTGGCATGCGGGTTGTTATAAACGAAGATGTTCACCCTTCAAGATTTTTAGAAGGTGTAATATTTTAATCGTAAAAGCATTATCAGTACATAATTATAGTATTTATTATAGCATTTATAGTCGGGCTATTGTCTTCCCAGCAGGTGAAAAGGTGTAAAAGTTGCAACTCTCTCACACAACTGTGTAATAGTTTTGGTTAAGTGTTGATTGATATTTGTATTGTAAACACACACAA
>JAYWCY010000172.1:0-7360 GCA_043780175.1 Chitinophagales bacterium | reverse complement strand
CATTTTGGCTGCTGGATAGAATATCAAAAACTGGTTGGTTTAATAGATCCTGAGTATCAAAGCGTCTCGTCTTTTCATAGAAACACCATCATGTTATTAGGCTGGAGCTTTATGCTATACATGACAAATGATGCCTACAAAATTGGTCGTATACCTGTACAAGCAATTGGATGGTATGGTATTATGCTTTTTACCATTGTATTTTGCTTAAATGAAATTTTATTAAAGAAAAACTTGAGCCTAAAAGTATTGGCATATTCTGCTTTTGGCTTGGTATACATTTCTCTATGTTGGGGGCTAATGATGAGTTTGAGAAATAATGGAATGATGTTTAAAGGAACATCATTGTATATAGATTTTGGATGGGCTGTTCCAGTTGCTTTAATTGCTTCTATTTGGATTAATGACACCATGCAATACATCGTTGGGTCATTTATTGGCAAAACACCTTTCTCTAAAATTTCACCTAAAAAAACTTGGGAAGGAACAATTGGTGGCTCATTTCTATGTATAGCCATTGCAGCATTTGTGCCTTATTTTATCACTAAAAAGTTTGACATTGAAATTATTGTTATTGCAGCAATAGCAACCATTATTGGCACACTTGGCGATTTGCTTGAGAGCAAACTAAAACGTATGGCTGGTGTAAAAGATAGTGGTCAAATAATGCCTGGTCATGGTGGCTTTTTAGATCGTTTTGATTCTTTGTTATTAGCTACTCCATTTGCATGGTTGTTTGTAAAATTGGTTATAAGCTATTAATTTCTACGCTTCAATAAAGTTGCAAAGCGAACAGAACGTACAAGTGAGCAATTTGTGTGTCAAAGCAACAAATTGAAAACAACTAAAGTGACATAGATGTATTAACGCTGGTAAACAAAAAAAGCCACTATTCTTAATAAAGACTAGTGGCTTTTTATATTAATTATTTTTCGATGCCAATCAACTCTACATCGAAAACTAGTGTTGAACCTGGGGCTATACTTGGGCCAGCTTGTTGGTCGCCATAAGCTAACTCTGAAGGAATGTATAATTTCCACTTGCTGCCAACAGTCATTAATTGTAGCGCTTCTGTCCAGCCTTTAATTACACCGCTTACAGGAAACACAATGGGTTCACCTCTATCTACCGAGCTATCAAACACTTTACCGTCAATTAAAGTACCATGGTAATGGCATTTTACTTTATCACTCAATTTTGGTTTTGTAGTATCTGTACCGGCTTTTACCACTTGGTATTGCAAACCACTAGGCAACGTTACTACACCTGTACGTTTAGCATTTGCTTCTAAAAACTTTTTACCAGCAGCTTTTGCTACAGAAGATTTTACGGATTGCGCTTTTTGCTGATATGTACCAATACAAGCATCTAAACCTTCTTCTACAATGGCTAACTTATTGCCTTTTAAAACATCATTTACAGCCTTTTGAAACAGTACTTGGTTAATGCCATCCAGACCTTGTGCTTTAATGTTTTGTGCAATTCTTGCACCCAATGCATAGCTAGCACTATCTACAGCATTTTTAAATGGATTGACTACTGCTTTAGTAGCAGGCTTTGTAGTTACAGTCGGCTTTGTAGCAGGCTTTTTTACTTGTGCATGTACACTAAAGGCAGCAACTGTTAGTGTGATAATAAGTGCAACTTTTTTCATTGTAATTGTTGTATGTGTTTTTTAATAATTGACTAATTTGTTAATCGCATAATGTACTTTCTCAAACCCAAATGTAGCAAGTGTTTCATCCATCATCGCTTTAATTTCTTGGGTACATAAATTACCAATTGATCCTTCGTGTGTATGATTCACTTCTGTAGAATATTCAAATTCACCTGCCTCAATACCACGACCGATTTGTTTGTAGGCATCTCTAAATGGCACACCTTGTAATACTAGCTTGTTTACTTCCTCTACACTAAAAATGTATTGGTATTTAGCATCAGCCACAATATTTTGCTTTACAGTAATGTTACTTAACATCAATGTTGCCATTGTAATACAATCCTTCAAAGTTTTAAATGCTGGAAACAAATGTTCTTTTAGCAATTGCAAGTCACGATGATAACCACTTGGCAGGTTAGTGGTCATCATGGTAATTTCATTTGGCAAAGCTTTAATACGATTGCAATGGCTACGAATTAACTCAAAAACATCTGGGTTTTTCTTGTGCGGCATAATGCTACTACCAGTTGTTAACTCAGTAGGAAAAGACACAAAATCGAAGTTTTGATTTAAATACAAACACATATCCATACTTAATCTTGCTAAAGTGTCTGCCACGTTTGCCAAAGCTTGTGCGGTAATACGTTCGGCCTTACCACGACCCATTTGTGCGTACACAACATTATAATTTAAGTTATCAAAACCTAATAACTGTGCGGTTAGAGTTCTGTTTATAGGAAAAGAAGAACCGTAACCAGCTGCAGAACCTAATGGATTTTTATTTACTATTTTGTAAGCAGATTGCAGCGTAATCACATCATCTACCAAGCCCTCGGCATAAGCACCAAACCATAAACCAAAAGATGATGGCATGGCTAGTTGTAAATGCGTGTAACCGGGTAACAAATCGTTTTTAAAAGCTTCGCTTTGGTTTTGTAGTAATTCGAAAAAAGGTACAATAGTATTTACCAATGTTTCTATTTCGCTACGCAAAAATAATTTTAAATCCACCAAAACTTGGTCGTTTCTACTTCTGGCAGAGTGAATTTTTTTACCAACTTCACCCAGCTTTTCAGTTAAAAGAAACTCAATTTGCGAGTGAACATCTTCAATTGAATTTGAAATTTGGAATTTGGAATTTAAAGTGTCTGCATAAATATTTTGCAGTTCCTTTACCAAAATATCTTTCTCTTCAACGGTTAACAAACCAATAGTAGCAAGCATTTCAGCATGTGCAATATTACCGAGCACATCATATGGTGCTAGCAATAAATCCATTTCACGGTCTTTGCCTACAGTAAAAGTTTCTACTTCTTGTAATGAGGCGATATCTTTTTGCCAAAGTTTCATAATTAACAGTTTCAAGTTATTGGTTGCAAATTACTAGTTATTGATGCAGTTGTGATTTACTAGAAAACAGCATCCCATAACTGGCAATTATCTAATAATTTGATCTAGCAACTTAATATAAGTCGCAACACCATCCTCAATTTCAGCTACATAAATAAATTCATCTGCTGTGTGACTTCTGGCACTATCACCAGGACCCATTTTCAAGGTTGCAAATGGCATTAACGCCTTATCACTTGTTGTTGGTGAACCGTAATACCCTTTACCCAAAGCAATACCTGCTTTTACCAACGGATGATCTAATGCAATAGACGTTGATTTCATTCTGGTAGTACGTGGCTTGAATTGGCTTTTTAAATTGCCTTTCAATTCTTCTAAAATTTCTTCAAACGTATATAATTCATTAACACGTACATCTATCACAAACTTACATTGCGATGGTACCACATTGTGCTGCTTGTTTTCAGTTTCAATAACTGTAACTGTTAATCTTGATTCGCCCAATAAATCACTTACCTTGTCGAATTGGTAACTGCGTATCCAGTTAATATCATCAAGTGCTTTGTATAATGCATTTTCACCCTCATTTCTCGCGGCGTGCCCAGCACGACCGTTTGCCGTACAATCAATTACCATTAACCCACGTTCTGCCACAGCCATTTCTAATTTGGTTGGCTCACCCACAATACCAAAATTGATATTTCCTAAATATGGCAATACTAACTCAATACCATTTACACCACTAATCTCCTCCTCTGCACTGGCAGCAAATACAACATTGTACAATAAACTTTCTTCGTGGTAAAAATGCAAGAATGTGGCAATTAAACTTACCAAACATCCACCAGCGTCATTACTACCAAGTCCAAATATTTTACCATCCTTTTCTAGTGGAAAAAATGGGTCAATTGTATAGCCTTTGTTGGGCTTTACAGTATCGTGGTGCGAGTTTAATAAAATGCTTTCTTTGGCTATATCGTAATGCTTGTTTTTAGCATAAATATTATTACCAACTCTTGAAAAAGGAATACCGTGTTCTTGAAAAAAGCTACACAGAATTTCTGCGGTATCATTTTCTTCTTTACTAAAAGATGGAGTTGCAATTAACTGTTTTAATAAACTAATTGCATCAGCTGTAATACTTGTCATTGTTCTATTTGAAGGTAATAAATAAGTTATTTATTGATTAACAATAGCAGTACCACTATCACCATTAATGAGTTGTTGTAAGTCTTCTGCTTTACCAATAATTACTTTGCTTACACCACTATTAATGGCAGCAAATGCATTGTCTAGTTTTGGTATCATGCCAGCAAAAATCAGTTGTTTTTCTTTTAATTCTTGGTAGTAGGTTGGAGTCAATTTTCCAACTACAGATGCTTCATTATTTACATCTAACAATACACCACTTTTTTCAAAACTGTATATCAATTCTACATTGTAAATACTACTTAGTGCCTTAGCCGTTTCTTGCGCTATTGTGTCTGCATTTGTATTTAACAAAAGACCTTTACCATCATGTGTAATAGGTGCCAAAACCACCGCAATTTGCTGAGCTAATAAACTTTGTAGTAATCTTGAATTTACAGCATCTACATCACCAACAAATCCATAATCAATACTTGCATGGTTACGCTTATGTGCTTGTATCGCATTGCCATCAGCACCAGTAAGTCCAATTGCATTGCAACCGTTAGCTTGTAACTGCGCGACGATGTTTTTATTTATCAATCCAGCGTAAACCATAGTTACAATCTTTAAGGTTTCTGCATCTGTAATTCTTCTACCGTCAACCATTTGTTGCTCTACACCTAACTGTAAAGCCATTTTTGTAGCTAATTTGCCACCACCATGTACCAATACCTTCAAACCCTCAACTGCAGCAAAATCTTTAATAAATGATGCCAGTTTTTGCTCATCATCTATAATGTTACCACCTATTTTTATTACAACTAATTTTTCCATTACAAAGCCTTCAAAATTTCAGATAATACTGCCTGCGCTGCCCAAACTCTGTTGCCAGCCTCTTGTGTTACTAAACTATTAGGTCCGTCTAAAATTTCATCGCTTAACTCTACATTACGTCTTACAGGTAAGCAATGCATCACTTTGGCATCATTTGTTAATGCGAGCTTATCGTTTGTCAACATCCATTTGGGATCATTTTCATATACTTTGCCATAGTCGTTATAGGTACTCCAATTTTTCACGTACACATAATCTGCGTCTTTTAATGCCTCATCTTGGTTATGTGTAATCGTTGCACCGATTGTAAATTTCTCAGCCAATTCGTAATCTTCAGGATGTGTAATAACAAAATCTGCTTCACCCCAAGCAGTTATCCATTCAGCAAAACTATTGGCTACGCATTGTGGCAATGCTTTTACATGCGGGGCCCAAGTTAGGACAATTTTGGGACGACCTTTGACCGTTGACCGTTGACCGTTGACCAGATCCTCTTTGATTGTAACCACATCAGTTAAGCTTTGCAATGGATGCAATGTGGCACTTTCTAAACTTACAACTGGTACACCTGCGTATTTTATAAACTGGCTGATATACATTTCACTATAATCATCTTCTCTGTTTTGCAAGCCTGGAAAAGTTCTTATCGCCAACACATCAAAATATTTACCCATAATAGGCGCTGCATCTTTAATATGCTCAACCGTATTGCCGCTCATGATGGCACCTTCTTCAAATTCTAGCGCCCAACCTTCTTTATCTACATTAAAAACGATGGCTTCCATACCAAGGTTTTTGGCAGCAATTTGGGTACTTAATCTAGTACGTAAACTTGGGTTTAAAAATAATAAACCTATGCGTTTATCGGCACCTAACGCTTTATCTATCAATGGATTGGCTTTATAAGCCAATGCTGTTTCTACAATACTATTGATGTTAGCAACATCTTTTACAGATACAAATTGTTTCATACCCTACACCCTAAAGGGATATTATTATGTTTTATTACTAAATAATTATGTCAATTTTCAAGTTGTCAAATATAACAATCCTGAATGTTTTAGCTTTTAAAAAGAAATTTAGCAGCAGATTATACAAGTTTTGGGGTTTTAAATACATCAAAAAAAAGCCACCTCTTTTGCAAGAGATGGCGATTTTACTTACTAATCCGTATTTCTAAAAATTATGCTTCGTCTTTTATAACGATACCTCCACTAATATTATCAGAAATTTTAGCTCTAATTTTAGCTTCAATTTCATTGGCTAATTCTGGGTTGTCGTGCATTAATTTTTTAACTGCTTCACGCCCTTGGCCCAATTTATTACTCTCGTAGCTAAACCAACTACCGCTTTTATTTACGATACCAAGTTCAACACCCATATCAACAATTTCGCCTACTTTACTAATACCTTCGCCAAAAATAATGTCAAATTCGGCAGCCCTAAATGGTGGCGCGACTTTATTTTTTACCACTTTAACTTTTACGTGGTTACCTATTGCTTCGTCACCGTCTTTAATTTGTGCCGAACGTCTAATATCTAAACGCACAGATGCGTAGAATTTTAAAGCGTTACCGCCAGTTGTTGTTTCTGGATTGCCAAACATCACCCCAATTTTTTCACGCAATTGATTGATAAAAATACAAATGGTATTGGTTTTATTAATGGTAGCAGTTAGCTTACGCAATGCCTGACTCATTAAACGCGCATGTAAACCCATTTTACTGTCACCCATTTCGCCTTCTAGCTCACTTTTTGGCACTAGAGCTGCCACAGAGTCAATAACCACTACATCTAGTGCACCAGATAAAATTAAACGGTCTGCAATTTCTAATGCTTGCTCACCATAATCTGGTTGCGAGATCAATAAATTATCTACATCAACACCTAATTTTTGCGCATAAGCACTATCAAATGCGTGTTCAGCATCTATAAAAGCACACATACCACCAAGCTTTTGTGCTTCGGCAATAATATGAGTTGCTAAGGTTGTTTTACCACTACTTTCAGGGCCATAAATTTCTATAATTCTTCCTCTAGGAATACCGCCAACACCTAAAGCAGCATCTAAGCCAATAGAACCTGTAGAAATGACTTCCATTGGATCTTTGCTTTTTTCGTTCATCATCATCACACTGCCTTTGCCATAATCTTTGTCTATCTTATCCATTGTAAGCTTTAGTGCTTTCAATTTTTCTACATTGCTCATTGGTCTTAATTTTATGTATCAAATGTAATAATGTAGCAAAAGTAATAGAATTTACTTATTAACACTAATTATTTTAGTATTTTTTGCTAAATTTTTGGGCGGTCGTATTTTTGTTGAAAAAAGTACCAGCTTTAACAACCTACATCCGATTGCAATGGAAGGCCCACAGGCTGAGG
>JAYWCY010000171.1:0-5236 GCA_043780175.1 Chitinophagales bacterium | reverse complement strand
CGGATACGATGAATGGTAATAATAACCATGCGTAAAGCAATATTGTTTTCATACCAGTAGTTTTAAGGTGGTTAAAAAAGGGGCACATAAGTGCCCCGTACAAAGCTTGTAATACTTAGTTTTTTGTAGCAGAAACATTGCCTTTTACTGATGTTTCTGTATTGGCAGATACTTTTGTATTCTTTAATGATTTTGCTTCTTTTTTTACTTTATCTTCTTTTGCTTTTGCTTGAGCTGCTTTTGCTTTAGCTTCTGCTTTCATTTCTGATGACTTTGCTTTGGCCTCATCTTTTATTTCCTTTGTAGGTAATGTAGCACTTGCAGATGCATCTACATTGGCTTGAGACTCATTGCTAGCAGATGCAGTATTATCCTTCTTTTTAGCATCTGTGTTGCTAGTTGCATTGGTACTTGCATCAGCGTTTACACTAGTATTTGCTGATACATTTTTAGTAGTGTTAATAGCACTTGATGTAGCGGCTTTGGTGGCACTAGTTGTAGCTTTTATAGCTGCAGTAGTAGCGCTGGTAGTTTTATTTACAACACTACTTACCTTGGTAGCGTTAACTGTGGCTTTAGTAGCAGCACTTGTAGCTGTTGAAATACCTAATTGTGCATGTACATTAGCGGCAATAAATGTGATAACAACTACACCTGCAATTTTACTGATTAACGTTTTCATAAATGTTTGTTTTTAATAGTGTTTTAAAGTTTGATAACGGTAATATATTTTCAACTACCATGCCAAAACAAAAAACTATAATTTGTTAAAATGCTATGAAAGCCTTATTAGCAAAGGACTGTAAAAGAAGGCGTTTAGATACGCAGTCAGCCAAATTTTAGGTATTGCTTAGTAATAAGAAGTTTTATTTTAACGCTATTTTTAACAATTCAGGCTTACAAATAGGCATAAAAAACCTTGAAAATATTTTCAAGGCGGTGGAATTATTTTTTATAGAAATATTCTTCTTCGTTTCGCTAAAAGTCTAACAAAGGTATAACCGCACAAGTGAGTGACACATCAGGCGTTGAATAGGATTCCTAAACGCTGGTTACATCATTTTTTTAAAATACAATATCATAAGTTTTTTCCTCGTTCTTGCGCTTGATGGTAAGCTTAGTGGCATTGCCTTTTTTAAACTTGCCAAGGGCTTGCATGTAACTCTGTACATCTACAAATGTATAATCGCCTAGTTGCAGCAATACATCGCCTGCTTGTAGGCCAGTGCGTTCGGCAAGTTTGCCTGGGCTTACACCATCTATGCGCACACCGGTACCATTGTATCCGTAATCTGGCAGCACACCAAGGCTTACGGTAAAGGTTGTACGACCCATTTGTGGCTCTGTGGTTTTGGTAAACGCTAGTTTGCCTTTGGTATCGGTGGTTTGTATCAAGCGGTAGATGTATTGCACTATTTGGCGCTCACCATCATAGTTGATTTTATCCCATTTGTCGGTGGCTTTGTGATAGTCTGGGTGGCTACCTGTAAAGAAGAATAACACAGGCATATTGGCTCGGTAAAAACTTGCATGATCGCTGGGACCGCTACCAGTGCTATCAAATTTTGACACAAGGGTTTTGTTGGTAGTAGTTTCAAATACATTACTCCACATAGGCGACGTACCATAACCACCAATGGTAAGCTTGCGTGAAGTATCGTAACGGCCAACCATATCCATATTAAGCATGTAATTGGCAGTAATGTTGGTGGTTGGGTGTTCTAGCCAATATTTGCTGCCAAATAAGCCTAGTTCTTCGCCGCTGAAATGTAGAATTAAGTAGTTGTTATTTTTGGGTGACGATTGATGCAGTTGCTTTGCTAGTTCTATTAATGCAGCTGTACCACTTGCATTATCATCGGCACCATTATGAATAATATGACCAGTATCTAGTGCGTTTTTATCTTCATTATATCCAAGATGATCGTAATGTGCGCCAAGAATAACCGTGGTGGCGGCATTGTTATTTATAAATGCGGCTATATTGTGTGCAGTGCGTACTTTTTCGCTGATGCTTACGGTAGCAATGATGCTTTGCGTGGCAGAATGATCGGTAAAGGCTTTAGCCAAACCATCTGTAGTAATATAAATAACTGGAATTTTTACGGCAGTAGATGTATTGTTTTTGTTGTACTGAATATTATCTACCATAGCAGAACTGTTGTATATAAATAATGCAGTAGCACCTTTTGTGGCGGCCTTCTCAGCATCTTTTTTTATCGTTTCTTCAATATCGTAATGTGGGTTGTTTGCATTGTCTTCAAGCCACTCTTTTACATCTCTAAACCAAGGATTACCAGCTTCATTAAGCGATAATGCGGCTTCGCCTTTAATAGTGGTTGAAGCACTATAACTTAATGGAAAAAAGTCTTTGGTGATAGTCAGGTTTTAATTGTTAACGATTAGTTTAGTAGTTACATCTATTTGTTTGCCTTCGTTAATGGTAAATGCTTGTATAAAGCCATTATTGCCTTTTGGCTCTAAACCTGCTTGTTGATATTGATTAATAATATATTGCATCGCTACTTTTTCGCCCTCGGTACCCGTTCTTCTGCCTTCTAATTTATCATCGGCTAGGTATTGTACATGAGCTTGTAAGCTCTTGGTTAATGTTTCGTTGCTTTTTTGTTCTGCATCCACCACCATTTGTAGCTTCTTTTTTTTGCTTTGTGCATTCGTAAATAATGGTAAAAGGCAAACAACTAATACAAAATGCTTCATGTGCAACTAATTATACTGCAAAGTAATAGTAGCAAAATGATGTATGCTTTAATTATTTGGTAATTGTTTGCTGTAATTAATTGCTAAGCTAATTTTTTGCGCTCATATGTCTGTTTCTAGAAAATTGAACAGCATTTCGAATAGTAAAATAAATAACTATCAAAAGTATTTTTACAATTAAAAAACTTTTTTAAAACTTTTTTTAAAATTATTTTTGACGTAAATGATTGATAATCAATTAATATAGTTCTATACCTAAGCTATTACTAAAAAATAACTGGTACTTTGTTTTGCATAGTACCAAATAAATCATATCTTTGTGTTGTTAATGTAAACATGTTACAAAATTGATAGTAGAAAAGTGGCTGAAAAGCCTAAAACAATTTTAACTAAAAAATTAAAAATAATTATTATGAAAACGCAAACAATAAACTTTTTAACCCAGTTAAATACTACTGAATTAACCCATTTAACTGCTGAAGTAAAAGAAAAACTTGCAACAGAAGCCCAAACCAATAAAAACACTTTAAAAGCAATTGACTTCTGGAATTTGCAACGTATTCAAAAGTCTAGAAGCAGTGGTAGATTTCCGAGTATTTCTGTAAGATAGTGATAGTGCTAACGGCTGAAGTTTCTGCCTGAGTAAACGATGTTGAATAGTATTACATAGGCTGGTTACCAAAAAGAAAAACTAATTTTAAAACGGCTTGCCATTAGCCACTTATAAAAAAGTAATGATGGCAGGTTATCACAATCAATACAACTCTAAAAAATGGATATCCAAAACACGCAAAGTCAAATGCGAAAAGGCGTTCTGGAGTTTTGTATTTTATCAGTCATTCGTCAGGGTGAAGTTTACCCAAGTGATATTGTTGATAAAATGAAAGCTGCCAACTTGAACATTTTCGAGGGTACATTATACCCATTGCTTACAAGGCTTAAAAATGCAGAATACTTAACTTACCGTTGGGTAGAAAGCAATAGCGGTCCGCCACGCAAGTATTTTGTGATGACAGAAAGCGGATTAGCCTTTTATGCAGAACTAGAAAAAACCTGGAAGGAATTAGCTGATGCTGTGCATTTATTAACACAACCTACTTCACCACTTGGTAACAACAACCAACAACTTTAACCAACTAACCATACACAATCATGAAAAAGGTAATTAATATAAATTTTCAAGGTAGGGTAGTACCTATTGAAGAAACAGCCTACGATATTTTAAAACAATACGTAGACGCCTTAAGACGCTTTTTTGCCAATGAAGAAGGTAAAGAAGAGATTATTAATGATATAGAGAGCAGAATTGCTGAATTATTTGCTGAAACACTTAAAAAAGGAAGCACTTGTATTACTGATGTTGATGTAAACAATATTATTGCTAGTATGGGCCGCCCAGAAGACTTTGAAGGTGAAGAAGAGCATGTAAAAAGCCAGCTTGGTGGCGAGCAAAAGAAGCACGACAATAGCTATCAACAATCTACTAATCAGCAAGCATTTAATGGCGAGTCACGTAGGTTATTTAGAGATGAAAATCATAAAGTATTGGGTGGTGTGTGTAGTGGTATTGCCAATTATTTTGGCATTGATCGCATCATTGTTCGTATACTGGCTGTATTAGTATCTAGTGTTTTCTTCATTCCTTATATTATCACTTGGATAGCTGTGCCTAGTAGTGCTACACAAGTTATTGGCAGTACGCGGAAGCGTTTGTTTAGAGATATGGATGATAAAATATTGGCTGGTGTGGCTAGTGGTTTAGGGCATTATTTTGGTGTAAGTGCGTGGATACCTAGAGTGATATTTTTAGTACCATTCTTGTCATTTGTTGCTAGATGGGGTCACTGGGGTTTCTTTGGGTTTCCCGATTTTTTACGCTTCACATTTAGCCCTGGCGCAACTATTATTTACATCATTCTTTGGTTGATCTTGCCAGAGGCAATAACAAGCGCTGATAAACTAGAAATGAAAGGTCAACCGGTAGATTTAAACAGTATTAAACAAACCATACAAACCGATATGGAAGGCTTTAAAGGCCGTGCCGAAAAGTTTGGTGAAGAAATAAAAGAAAGAGCCCAAGAAATTGGAAAAGAGTTTGGACCTAAAGCACAACAGTTTGGCAACGAGGCAGCGTATGCAGCACGTAGAGGTAGCCGTGGGTTGGGTGGTTTTATCGCATTGATTGCTAAAATATTTGCTTATTTTATATTGGGTTGTGTCTTATTTAGCATTGTAGCAGCCCTATTTGGTATTGGTGTAGCATGCTTAGGGTTGTTGCCTGTAAAAGAGTTTATCATTTACGATGGCTGGCAAAATGTATTTGCTTGGGGCACGTTACTGTTATTTATTTGGGTGCCTGTTATAGGTATTATCACTTGGATTATTAGAAAACTAATAAAAGCAAAGCGCAACAGTATATTATTAAGAGGTAGTTTTATTGCGTTAAATATATTGGGTTGGGTTTGTTTAGTTTTCCTAATCACATCTATTTCAAGAGATTTTAAATATACCAATA
>JAYWCY010000170.1:0-3448 GCA_043780175.1 Chitinophagales bacterium | reverse complement strand
GCAGATTTTTATACCAAAGCATTTGCTGGCAACGCAAAAATTACAACCCCTTCAATTAATGCTTATTCTAACCACGTATTTCACCAATATACATTGGTATTAAATGGTGTTAATCGCGATGGTTTAAATGCATATTTAGCCGAGAAGAAAGTTCCATCGATGATTTATTATCCAGTACCTGGGCATAAGCAAAAAATGTTTGCCTCATTTGGGTTAGAAAATATGGATTTACCAATAACAGATTGGTTAACAGAACGTGTCATTTCTTTACCTATGCATACTGAACTTGAGCAAGAACAACTTGAACTAATTACAACTGAGGTTTTGAATTACGTGAATGCGAATTAGTGGTATTTATTTCACACAAAGTACACAAAGAAGACAAAGCTCACAAAGTATTAGCAATTTTATGCTTTTGAAATCAATTGGCTGATAATTATAACCACTTACTTATTAAACCAATGCAACTAACCGCCTTACTACATAAACAGGAAAAAATTGCTGTGATTGGCTTGGGGTATGTGGGCCTGCCCGTAGCATTGGCATTTGCCAAAAAGCTATCCGTTATTGGCTTTGATAACAATGCTGATAGAATAGCACTATTGCAAAATAATATTGACCCAAGCAAAGAAATTGCCCAAGAGGGTTTTTATGGCTGCGATATACAATTTACCAATTCTTTAGAACTATTGCGTGAAGCCAGTTTTTACATTATTGCTGTACCAACACCAGTTACTAAAGACCATTTGCCCGATTTAAATTACTTACAAGCTGCGTCTACAACAATTGGTCACGTACTTAAAAAAGGCGATTATGTGGTATTTGAATCAACCGTTTACCCAGGCTGTACTGAAGAAGATTGTTTACCAATCATTGAAAGTATGAGCGGCCTGAAAGTGGGTATTGATTTCAAGTTGGGCTACTCACCAGAACGCATTAATCCAGGCGATAAAACACGCAGTTTTGAAACCATAGTTAAAGTGGTTGCAGGTTGCGACAGCGAAGCTTTAGATAGTATTGCCAATGTATATGGCTTAGTTGTAACGGCAGGGTTGCATAAAGCCACCAGTATAAAAGTAGCGGAAGCTGCAAAAATTATAGAAAATACCCAGCGTGATATCAACATAGCTTTCGTAAATGAACTCTCTATCATTTTTGATAAAATGAATATTAACACTTACGATGTATTGGAAGCTGCTGCTACTAAATGGAATTTCTTAAAGTTTCAACCGGGCTTAGTGGGTGGCCATTGTATTAGTGTAGATCCGCATTACTTAACCTACAAAGCTGAAAAACTGGGCTACAACCCACAAGTGATTGCTGCTGGAAGATTAATAAATGACAGTATGAGCAATCATATTGCCAATAAAATCATTCAGCATATTATTCTGCATTCTAGCCAAGTAAAAGCAGCGAAAGTGCTAATAATGGGTGCAACGTTTAAAGAAAATGTGAGCGATATTAGAAATAGTAAAGTATTTCAAATTATTGAAGATTTAAAAGATTTTCACCTAAACGTAGATGTGACTGATGCTTATGCTGATAGCAAGGATTTAGAAAATGTATACGGTATTGCCTTAAGTGCCCAGATTGCTAATGATTACGATGCAGTCATCATCATTGTGCCACATAACAGCTATAAACTATTAGATGATGCTTATTTCGCATCCATCACCAAGCCAAAAGCTATTATAGCAGATTTAAAAGGCATGTATAGAAATATGATTACTTCAAGATATTATTGGAGCCTGTAACACAATTATAAATGATGCATTATAAATTATAAATAGAAAAAAGAGTTAAATAGTCATCTTTCAAAATATCATTATTGCATGAATTCTTCAAAATCCATAACTCATAATTCATCATTCATAACTTATAAATTATATGAAACCCCTTATTATCATCACTGGCAAAAATGGACAATTGGGTTGGGAATTATTGCAACTAGCACCACAATTTTCTGCGCAATTCAACTTTGTTTTTGTGGATAGAGAAGAACTTGATTTAAGTAATCCTACTTCGATACCTGATTTTTTTAAGCAATACCAACCGCAATATTTTATTAGTTGCGGTGCCTATACCGCCGTAGATAAAGCCGAAACGGAAAGAGAACTCTGTTATAATATTAATGCTGAAAGCGTAGGTGTGATTGCAAAAGAATGTGCCGCTATCAATTGTAAATTGATTACGATATCTACTGATTATGTGTTTGATGGTAATGGCACATCGCCTTATTTGCCCAACCAACTGAAGCAACCATTGAACTACTATGGCGAAACAAAAGCCATTGGTGAAAATTTGGCCTTTGCTAATAATCCTCAAACAATTGTGGTAAGAACGTCATGGGTATACAGTGTGCATGGTGCAAATTTTGTAAAAACCATGTTGCGTTTAATGAAGGAAAGAGAGAGTTTAAATATTGTTGGTGACCAAATTGGTTCGCCAACTTACGCTGCTGATCTAGCAAATGCATTACTAAAAATTATTACTGAATTAGAAAAAGGCAACGCGCATTATGGTTATTATCACTACAGCAACGATGGTGTGATTTCATGGTACGATTTTGCCGAAGCCATCAAAACAAATGCAGGTTTAACTTGTAATATTAATTCAATACCTACCAGTGCCTATCCTACACCTGCCAAAAGACCAGCCTATTCTGTATTAGATAAAAGTTCTATCATTTTAGATTTTGGGGTAACAATGGTAGACTGGCAAGTAAGCTTAAAAAAGTGTATGGATAGACTGACCGCTGATTAAATGATTGAAATAATTACCATGAAAAAATACGAAGATGCCAATAAATACAATTGTTTATCAATCAATTATAACAGAATTAGCAGAAAGTAATACCACTTTAGTTGCCGTAAGTAAAACCAAGCCTATTAGCGATATTGAAGCTTTGTACAACTTGGGGCAACGTGATTTTGGAGAAAACTATGTACAAGAATTTATAGAAAAAGTACCACAACTACCTAAGGATATTAAATGGCATTTTATTGGTCATTTACAAACTAATAAAGTAAAATATATTGTACCATTTGTACAGCTTATTCATGGGGTAGATAGTTTAAAACTATTACAAGAAATAAACAAACAAGCTGGCAAATTACAGTTGACTACCAACTGCTTACTACAAGTATTTATTGCAGAAGAGGACAGTAAATTTGGGCTTGATGCAACAGAATTAGCAGCTATTATTAATGAATTGCCCAAACTAACCCATGTAAAAATTATAGGATTAATGGGCATGGCTAGCTTTAGTGATGATACAGATAAAGTGAGTCGTGAATTTGAATTACTAAAAAATGTGTATGATAAGTATGCGCAATTTGAAACTCCAAACTTTAAACTTCAAATTTTAAGTATGGGTATGAGTGGAGATTACAAATTGGCGATGGCCGCCGGTAGCAATATGGTACGTATTGGTAGCTTACTTTTTGGT
>JAYWCY010000169.1:0-2075 GCA_043780175.1 Chitinophagales bacterium | reverse complement strand
AGTTTCTTTAGTAGTTGAGAACTTAAAATCTCAATCTCAAACTGTTGGTAACGATGCCAAAAAAATTCAACAAGTAGCTACTATTTCTGCTAACAACGATGAAACCATTGGTAAATTAATTGCTGAAGCATTCATTAAAGTTGGTAAAGAAGGTGTTATCACAGTTGAAGAAGCAAAAGGTACTGATACAACGGTTGATATCGTAGAAGGTATGCAGTTTGACAGAGGTTATATCTCTCCATACTTTGTAACCAACAGCGAAAAAATGCAGGTTGAATTACAAAATCCATACATCTTAATCTACGATAAGAAGATTTCAGCAATGAAAGATATTCTTCATATATTAGAGAAAGTGGCGCAAAGCGGCCGTCCATTGTTAATTATTGCTGAAGACCTAGAAGGTGAAGCGTTGGCTACATTGGTAGTAAATAAATTACGTGGTACATTAAAAGTGGCTGCTGTAAAAGCACCAGGTTTTGGCGATCGCAGAAAAGAAATGTTAACTGATATTGCCATCTTAACTGCAGGAACTGTTGTTAGTGAAGAACAAGGCTTTAAACTAGAAAATGCTGATTTAACGTATTTAGGTCAAGCATCTTCTGTAACTATCGACAAAGACAATACAACTGTTGTTGGTGGTAAAGGTGGTAAAAAAGAAATCACTGCTCGTGTAAATCAAATCAAATCTCAAGTTGAAAACACAACTAGTGACTATGATAAAGAAAAATTACAAGAGCGTTTAGCTAAATTGGCTGGTGGTGTTGCAGTATTATATGTTGGTGCTGCTACCGAAGTAGAAATGAAAGAAAAGAAAGACAGAGTAGACGATGCTTTACACGCAACCCGTGCTGCTGTTGAAGAAGGAATTGTACCAGGTGGTGGTGTTGCTTATATCCGCGCTATTGAAGCCTTAGAACCAAAAGTAAAAGGTCAAATTGCAGATGAACAAACTGGTATGGCTATCGTTCGCCGTGCATTAGAAGCACCAATGCGTACGTTAACTGAAAATGCTGGTATTGACGGTTCAATCGTAGTACAAAGAATTAAAGAAGGTAAAGGCGATTTTGGTTTTAATGCGCGTACCGAAGTTTACGAAAACTTATTTAAAGCAGGTGTAATAGATCCTACTAAAGTAAGCCGTGTGGCTTTAGAAAATGCAGCTTCAATTGCTGGTATGTTATTAACGACTGAGTGCGTGATTGCAGACAAACCTGCAAAATCAGAACCTCAAGGTCATGGTGCACCTGATATGGGCGGCATGGGTGGTTACTAAACCCCTAGCTCCTAAAGGGGAATGAGATATAATATATAAATCCCTGTTAGCTGAAAAGTTAACGGGGATTTTTTATTACAAGATCTTTATGTAACCAGCGCAAGTAGTACTATTAAGCAGTTGTTGCGTCGCACACTGCAACGGCAGAATATCGATTTGGCTTTTATTACTATATATTTAAACCCTATAAGAAACGCTCTCGTTTATGCTACTAAAAGAATTAAAGAAACCCTATAAATTCATATATATATCTGTAATACAGCTTTATAACCACTAGTAGGTAAATTCATAACTTTTTCATTTATGTTTATAAAAACTATATCTTCAACCCTTACAAAAAAATCTACTAACAAACCTCCTAGCTTATGGCACGTTTTCAAGGTGTATTCGGTATTTTTCTCATTTTGGCTATTGCATTCTTATGTTCAAACAATAAAAAGCGTATTAACTACCGGTTAGTTTTAAGTGGTATAGTATTACAAATAGTGATTGCTGTTTTGGTTTTAAAAGTGCCTATTGTTACCAATTTCTTTAAATGGGTTGGTCACCAAATTGGTCATATAGAAGAATTTGCAAAAGATGGCGCGGCCTTCGTTTGGGGCGGTGTTTTTGTACAAAGCAATTTAGGTGCAACGGTTACCTATCGCTCACCACAAACCTTCATATTTGCATTTAGCGTTACTGCTACCATTATTTTAGTGTGTGCATTGGTAGCTATATTTTACCATTTTGGCATTATGCAGCGTATTGTTGCCGTTATTGCCAAAGCCATGAATTTTGTTATGAAAGTGAGTGGCGCAGA
>JAYWCY010000168.1:0-2067 GCA_043780175.1 Chitinophagales bacterium | reverse complement strand
AAATTGCATATTTTTAATTAAATAAGGTTGTTGTAAGTGAGGAAGTCCGAAGTTCCTAAGGTTAGAAAGTTCTAACCGACTCTCCGACTTTAGGTATCTTTGACCTTTAACCTAAGTAGCAAATGTAGAATTTTTTAATTGGGGCAGAAATAGTTTGATTAATTAAGGGATCGTCTATGGCAGTGATTTCTTTTACTGTACCATCTTTAAATAAAATATTGATTCTTTCATCGGTGGTTTTGTACATCGTATTATCTGCCTCGCCAGTAAATACAAAATAGCTTGCTGCGGATGTGTCTATTTTGTAAAAATATGCTGCTGCTTGTAGCTTTTGCGCTACAAAAGCGGCTTCAAACGGCTCTGATTGGATTTTTATTTTTAATAATTGTCTGTTTAATAATCGGTTCGATAGTTCACGCAGTACAATGTCGTCATGTTGGCTCCAGCGTTTTACGGCAAATGATAATTCTACATCATCTAGCTGACAAAATTTATCCAATGTTTCTACATTCAATACACCATCAAAATTGTACAAGAAAAAATCTACTGGGCCACCTACAGTAAGGTTGGTTGCGCCTTGGGTTATTAAATCTCGTACACGTTGTAATAAATTTACCAGCATTTTCTCAGCACTTAGTACTGTTTTGTGTAAATACACTTGCCAATACATTTGTCGCCTTGCTACTAAAAATTTTTCTATACTATAAATACCTTTTTCTTCAACCATTAACTCGCCATTGTATACGGTAAGCATTTTTAAAATACGATCGTAGCCTATTACACCTTCACTTACTCCAGTAAAAAAACTATCTCGAGTCAAGTAATCCATTCTATCTACATCTAGCTGACCACTAATTAATTGATGTAAGAATTTTTTTGGATAATTATCTGTGAAAATATCAATAGCCATTTGTAATTGGCCGTCTAACTGATTATTCATTACTTGCATAATCAATAAACTGATGTCTTCGTGATGTACACCTTGTAGTAATTGACTTTCTAAAGCATGTGAAAATGGCCCGTGACCAATATCGTGCAATAAAATGCCTGCTTTTACAGCAATTTCTTCTTCTGTAGTAATGTTTACACCTTTTAATTTAAGCTCGTTTACCGCATTGCCCATTAAGTGATAAGCACCTAAAGAATGCAATAACCTAGTATGCACAGCACCTGGGTAAACCAAGTACGCCAAAGCCATTTGATGAATGCGGCGCAAACGCTGATAATATGGATGAGAAATAATACTAAACAGTAAAGGATGGTTGATAGTAATGAAGCCGTAAACTGGATCGTTAATGATTTTTTGCTTTTGAGACATGTGTCGAGAGATTGTTATGCCAAGATTGCAAATGTACATTTATAGACTAAAGGAAAGTAGTTAACTGTTTTTCGCGATCGGAAACTGAAGGCGTCTAAAATATTTGATTTGCAACATGTAGCTTTGATGATTGCGAGATACCTTAGGTAATTGTATTACGTATTATTTTTTAAAACTACATCAGCATATTTGATTTTCGGTTACAAGTTTTTAACACTGTTGCCAAACGCCTCAACTCTACTAAAGCTGCTGAAGAACTGTATATTACACAACCTTTAGTAACCAAACATGTCCACGAGATAGAAAATTATTTTAAAATAAAATTGTTTAATCGTAACGGTACCAAAATAAAATTAACCCCTGCTGGCGAAACCTCATTGCAACATACAGATGCGCCTTTTAGCATTTATCGTAACCTTGAATTTGAGATGAACACACTTACTAAAAGCCATAATGGTAAGTTACGTATTGGTGCAAGTACAACCGTTGCACAAGGCGTCGTGCTTTGGGTATTGATTTCTGCAGCTGCTTTATGGGCGGTGATAGGGTTGGCTAGATAATTTTAAAGCAGATAATGCTAATAAAATAAATAGACTGTAATTTCAAAATAGTAGTATTTTGTTTGACCAGTTCGAAATTATTATTCAGATATGAAAAAAAATTGGATACCTATTATTCTTGTTATTATTCTTATAATAGTAATTGTCAATGAAGTTATTAATGGCTACCAAAAAAGGCGAGCGGCATTA
>JAYWCY010000167.1:0-7783 GCA_043780175.1 Chitinophagales bacterium | reverse complement strand
TCAGCAAAAAACAACATCAATTGGTACGTTAATTCGTGATTGACTTTAAGAGAGGATTTGAAGAAATCTAAATCAATAAAACAAGCCGTTATTGGTTCTAAAGCGGTACCCGAAACCGGGTAAATGGTATCGTTACCCAAACCTCTATGACCGATGATATCGCCTTTTTTTGCAAATCGTACTATTAATTCCTTCTCGTCGCCCCATTTTTTATGCACTTTCGCTATTCCATTATATATAAAATACATACCTTTTACTTCTGCACCTTCTGTAAATATCAACTCTCCTTTCTTAAAATGCTGCATTTGCCGATTTAGATCGATAGCAGGCAACCATTCTTTTAAAGATAGTTTACAGAAAAAACAACTTTTTAAATCACAATTTTGTTTACCCTTTTTCATCTAAAAATATACTTCCGTTTTTGCAGAATATTGTGCAAGTTAATTGCTTAACTTATAGGTACATTATCATTTGACAGCATTACCAATTACTGGTTTTTTGTAATATTGATTGGTTTATAATATTTGATTGTAAAAATGATGGATGCAGTGATACCACTTCACCTACGATTATTATAGCAGGGTTAGTAATTGCTGCGTATTGTGCTTTAAACGCAATATCTCTTACGGAACCAATGACACATTTTTCTTTTTCAGTAGTGCCATCTTGTATAATAGCAACAGGTGTTTGCGATTTACCATAACTACTAAATATATCCATTATAGCTTCAAGCTTACTCATTGCCATTAATATTACCACTGTAGCAGTTGATTGTGCAGCCAACTTTATATCATTAGATATATCGCCACTTTGTGTAGTACCAGTGGTTACCCAAAAACTTTCGTTAATGCCTCTACAAGTTAAAGGTATCATTTGGGAGGCTGGTACAGCAATAGCACTAGAAATACCGGGAATCACTTCTACATCTAAGCCATTCGCACGTGCTGCATCAATCTCTTCTTGTGCTCTACCAAAAACAAATGGGTCGCCACCTTTTAAGCGTACAATTCTACGATACGATAATGCATACTCTATTATTAAACTATTAATTTCCTGTTGTGATAATACATGGCAACCATATCGCTTGCCTACAAATTGCAATATGGCTTTAGGCGATACATAGTCCAATAAAGATTTATTAGCAAGTGCATCATACAATACAATATCAGCAGCTTGTAACGTTTTGATTGCTTTTATTGTGATTAAATCGGGATCTCCTGGGCCTGCGCCAACTAAACTAAGAAGTGATTTTTTCATGCCTTTTTATATTATGTAAAAATAAATGTGACTTATTTAAGATAAAACTAGTTATTTTTTGAAAATAAACATCTAATTTTATGATATTAATAATATTATAATAAGATTAATTAGTAAAAACACTTCTTATTTTATTAAATATTATCAATAAACATATAACGATTGCTTGCCATTTCTACTAACCAACTCATATATACACTTATGAAAATTGTAGTAATTGGTAATGGCATGGTAGGTTTCAAATTTTGCGAGAAACTTATTGCTAAAGCGCAGCCACAACAATTTAAAATTGTTGTTTTTGGTGAAGAAATTCGCCCAGCATACGATCGTGTGCATCTCTCCGAGTTTTTTGCTGGCAAATCTGCCGACGATTTATTAATGTCGCCACTTAGTTGGTATGCAGATAATAATATTACGCTGCATTTGTCAGACCCTGTTCAAAGTATCGATCGTACAGCTAAAACTGTACACTCGTATCATGGCATTACAGAAAAATACGATGTGCTGGTGTTAGCCACTGGTTCTTCTGCTTTTGTACCACCAATTCCTGGTGTAGATAAAGAAGGTGTATTTATATATAGAACCATCGAGGATTTAGAATTAATGCAAGCCTATGCTAAAAAAGCAAAAAAAGGGGCTGTTATTGGTGGTGGTTTATTGGGCTTAGAAGCTGCAAAAGCCATGCTTGATTTAGGCATTACCGATACAACTGTTATCGAATTCGCTCACCGTTTAATGCCTCGCCAAATAGATGATGCAGGTTCTGGCATTTTAAAAAATAAATTAGAAACCCTTGGGTTAAAAATAAATACCAATAAAAATACATCTCAAATTTTGGGTGATGGTGCAATTACAGGTATGCAATTTACAGATGATACCAAGATTGATGTAGATATGCTAGTCATTTCTGCTGGTATTAAACCTCGTGACGAAATTGCAAAATTATGTGGTTTAGAAGTTGGTCATCGTGGTGGTATTGTTGTAAACGAAAAATTACAAACTACCGATCCTTCTATTTATGCCATTGGTGAATGTGCTTTATACAATGGTATGATTTACGGTTTGGTTGCACCTGGCTACGAAATGGCTAATGTTGTGGCAACAAACCTTACAGCCCCCCCGCCCCCCAAAGGGGCAATTTTCAAAACCCTATTAGAAAATAATGAGAAGTATCCTGAAAATTCATCGTCTTCTTTTGTCTCCCTTTCGGGGGGTCGGGGGGCTGCTGAAGGGGCTGTCTTTCTTGGTTTTGATATGAGCACTAAATTGAAATTAATTGGAGTAGATGTGGCCAGCTTTGGAGATCCATTTATTCAAAATAACGACACTAGAACTGTTGTTTTTGAAGATACCATGAAGGGTATTTACAAACGTATTAATATAAGTGGTGATGGTAAATACTTATTAGGTGGTATTTTAATTGGCGATGCAGAGGCATATAATATGTTGCTTCAAACATCTAAAAATAAAATTGTATTACCCACAAATCCAGAAGATGTAATTCTTGGTAGCCGTGGTGGAGAAAGCGAAGGTGGTGATGGCGTTTTAAGCTTGCCAGATGATGCTATTGTTTGTAGTTGCGAAAGCATTACAAAAGCTGGCATTTGCACTGCTGTAAGTGAAGGTGGTTGCGAAACTATTGATGCTATTAAAAAGTGCACCAAAGCAGGTACAGGTTGTGGTGGTTGCGTACCAATGGTTAAAGATTTGATGTTGCATACCATGAAGGCGCAAGGCAAATATATACGCAATGTTATTTGTGAACATTTCGATTATTCCCGTCAAGAGTTATTCGATTTAGTAAAAATAAATCAAGTGAAATCTTACGATGATGTGTTGAATACATTTGGCAAAAACGATGGTTGCGAAGTTTGCAAACCAGTAGTGTCTTCAATATTAGCTAGCCTTTGGAACGATATGATTTTGGCAAAAGGCAACGCTACTGCACAAGATAGTAACGACCGTTTCTTAGCCAATATTCAAAAAGGTGGTTCTTACTCAGTGGTACCACGTATTCCTGGTGGCGAAATCACACCAGATAAATTAATTGTCATTGGTTCGGTTGCTAAAAAATACAATCTATACACAAAAATTACAGGTGGTCAGCGTATCGATTTATTTGGTGCACACTTAAGAGACTTACCAAAAATTTGGGAAGAATTAATTGCAGCAGGTTTTGAAAGTGGCCATGCTTACGGCAAATCATTACGTACGGTAAAAAGCTGCGTTGGTAGCACATGGTGCCGCTTTGGTTTGCACGATAGTGTAAGTTTTGCCATACAAATTGAAGAGCGTTACCGTGGTCTACGTTCTCCTCACAAATTAAAAGGTGGTGTTTCTGGTTGCATTCGTGAATGTGCTGAGGCTCAAAGCAAAGACTTTGGCATTATTGCTACCGAAAAAGGCTGGAATTTATATGTATGTGGCAATGGTGGTAGCAAGCCACAACATGCACAGCTAATGGCATCAGATTTAGACAATGCAACGCTCATCAAATATCTGGATAGAATGCTAATGTTCTATATCAAAACAGCCGATCCATTAACCCGTACCGCCACTTGGTTAAACAAAATGGAAGGCAGTATAGATTATTTGCGCAACGTAGTTGTTAACGATAGTTTAGGCATTGGCGATGCACTTGAAATAGAGATGCAAGGCCTGGTAGATAGTTACAAATGCGAGTGGAAAGAAGCCATTGAAAACCCAGAAATAAGAAAACGCTTTAGCCACTTTGTAAACGCACCAGAAGAAAAAGATCCTACTATGAAATTTGAAGCCATGCGTGACCAAAAGAAAGTGGTGGATTGGAAATAGTTATTTCACACAAAGCAACAAAGAAGGCAACGTACACGAAGTGATATTTATTTAAAATACGATGTATTATAAACGCTACAAGTGTCGTGGCGTACTTGGTATCCATCGTTTCGTTGTGAGAAATATTAAACAATAAATAAAATATTTTATAATGGAAGAATTAACAACATCAAATAACCACTTTCAAGAATCCCCTTTAGGCGTTGGAGGTATTACTTGGTTTTTAGCCTGTAATTTAGCAGATGTACCCACCAATGGTGGTGTATGCGTAAAGTATAAAGATGAGCAAGTTGCATTATTTCATTTTACCCGTCGTGGCGAGTGGTATGCTACTCAAAACGAATGTCCGCACCGCCAGCAAATGGCTTTAAGTCGTGGTATGATTGGCTCTCAAGGCGATGAACCAAAAATTGCTTGTCCTTTTCACAAAAAAACGTTTTCATTAGCCACAGGCGAGTGTTTAAGTGGTGATGATTTTACCATTAAAACTTATCCAGTAAAAGTAGATAATGACTTGGTTTACATCGGGTTTAGCGAAGAATAAATATTCATAAAATAACACTTAGGTACACACTAAAACAAAATATCCTCAAGAGATTGCAGTCTCATTGAGGACGAATTTTTAAAGCAAGCGTATTATTCACCTTAAAACACAAAACTAACATGTTTAGAAAACAAGTAACAAAAATTTTCTTAGCAGCTACACTTTTAACCGTTACAAGTACAGTAGTTACGGCACAATTTACACTAACTGGTCAATTAAGAACCCGCACTGAAGTTCGTGACGGATTAGGAAATTTAGTGCTGAAAGGTTCGTCCACAGCGGCTTTCACGTCTCAGCGTACGCGTTTAAATTTTGGGTACAAATGGGATAGATTAACAGTAGGCGTAGCCTTACAAGATGTAAGGGTTTGGGGGCAAGATGCCTCTACAACTACTAACAACGATGGTGCAAGATTAATGTTGCACGAAGCTTGGGCAGATTTAACATTAACCAACAAAGCTGACACAACCATTAAGTTTAAAATGTTCGACTTAATGTCTATCAAAATTGGCCGTCAAGAATTAATTTATGATGACGTTAGATTGATGGGTAATCTGGATTGGTTGCAACAAGGTCGTCGTCACGATATGGCTTTACTTAAAACCGTTCACCATGGTTGGCAGGTTGATTTGGGTTATGCCTTCAACCAAAACAACGATGCATTTGGTACTACTAATGCCAATTATACACCAGGTAATATTCCTGCATATGTTCGTAATTCATTAGGTGCTCTAGTGCCTACACCAGCAGGTATTGTGCCTTTGGCAGCAGGTGGTAGTGCTGCTAATAATAGTGCTTTAGGTGGTACATCGGTTTTTGCAAATCCGCCGGGTACAAATGGTGCTACACAAGATTATAAATCGTTCACTAGCTTATATATCAGCAAGAAAATTAACCAAACTAAGTTCTCTGGTTTGTTCTTTGCAGACAATTTTGGTAAATATAAATCAGACAGTGTTGGTAGTACAACTGCTGGTTATGTATATGGTCGCAGATTTGTACCCGCAAGTGCTACAGATGCATTTGATTATTCTGGTACACAACACCGTTTTACTTATGGTTTAATGATCAATCACACAATAGGTAACGCGTCTAGTTTTGGTAAAATTACCTTACAAGCAGCTTATTACAATCAAACTGGTAGCGATAGAGATGGTAAAGATTTATTGGCTTATCACTACACCGTTTCTGCTACTTATCAAAAAGGGAAATTTAGCTTTACACCTGGTTACGATGTATTGTCTGGTGACGATGCTTCTAACCCTTCTACTACTAGCAAACGCTTTGATCCATTATACGGTACACCGCATAAACATTGGGGTTACATGGATTATTTTTACGTAGGTACTGGCTCGCCAGCAGGTGGTTTAGTAAACCCTTATTTTAAAATAAAATACGCTTCTAACTTATTAACGCTTAGTGCAGATTTTCATCATTTTATTTTGGCAAAAGATATGAAAAAAGCTGATGGTACATTGGTTGATAGAAATTTAGGTAACGAAATTGATTTACAATTAAACTACCAAATGAACAAGTTTACCAACATTGAATTTGGCTATTCTATCATGAGTGCAACCAGCAGCATGCCTTTTGCAAAAGGACAAGTAACAACAGATGTTGCTGCTGATACTTACAACAAAACTGGTAATTGGTTTTACGCCATGTTAAAGTTTACACCAGACTTTTTATTTAATAAATCAGTGGGCGAAACAAAAAGAAAAAACTAGTACTATTTACGCAATAAGTTGCAACATCATTAATATATAAATAATAAAAAATGAACTCTAATAATACTGCTACTAATTTACCCTTAGATAAATTATCATTGTTTAGTACCAAGGGTATTCAAATGCAAACGTTTCATATCACATGGCTAACGTTTTTTGTTTGTTTTTTTGGTTGGTTTGGGCTTGCGCCATTAATGCCAAGTATTCGTGCAGATTTGGGACTAACAAAACCTCAAGTTGGTAATACTATTATAGCAGCAGTATCTGCTACGATTTTTGCCCGTTTAATTATTGGCAAATTATGCGATAGTTGGGGGCCTCGAAAAACCTATTCGACTTTATTAGTTATTGGCGCATTTCCGGTAATGTTTGTAGGACTGGCACATAGCTATACAACGTTTTTATTGTTTCGTTTAGCTATTGGTGTTATTGGAGCTTCATTTGTAATCACACAGTTCCATACTTCGGTTATGTTTGGTTCTAAAATAAAAGGTACTGTAAATGCAATTGCTGGTGGCTGGGGAAATTTAGGCGGTGGTATTACCAATATGGTGATGCCAATCATCTTTGCAACGATAGTTGGGTTTGGCTACACAAAAGCAGAGGCATGGCGATATGCGATGATTGTACCAGGTATCATGTTGTTTGTAATGGCTTTTGTATATTATAAATTTACAAAAGATACACCTCGAGGTAATTATGATGAGATAAATCATACAAAAAAAGATGAGCCCAAAACCGACTGGAATATTTTAAAAGATTGGCGGATGTGGGCTTTAGCCTTAGCTTATGGTGTTTGTTTTGGTATGGAAATCACCTTTGATGGTGTCGCTGCTTTACACTTTACAGATACCTTTAAATTAAGCCAAGCTAGTGCAGGTTTTTGGGCAGGTATTTTTGGCTTTATGAATATTTTTGCAAGGGCTTTAGGTGGTATTTTTGCGGATAAGATTGGCAGTAAATATGGCATGAGAGGTAAAGGTTATTTCTTAGCTGCGATGTTGTTGTTAGAAGGTATCGGTATCATTCTTTTTGCACAAGCTGGGTCTTTAGAATTAGCAATCATATCAATGTTGTCTTTTGCCTTGTTTTTAAAAATGGCCAATGGTGCTACTTATGCGATTACGCCATTTGTAAACGAAAAAAATGTGGGTATGGTTAGTGGTATTGTTGGTGCAGGGGGTAATGTTGGCGGTATGTTGTTTGGCTTTTTGTTTAAGTCGGCTACTATCAGCTATATACAGGCATTTGAATATATTGGGTATGCAGTAATAGCTGTAGCAGTGGTAATTTCTATCACAAAATTTACGACGTCTAAATCTGCCGTTTCAAGTAAAAACACGGTACTATCAGATGATATTGCAATAGCTTGACGATAATATAAAATACCCATGTATTTTGCTTTTATAAGTACTATCATACTATATAAATTATACTTAAT
>JAYWCY010000166.1:0-3128 GCA_043780175.1 Chitinophagales bacterium | reverse complement strand
CCAAGTGGTAAACTGTATAAGCTGTGGGCAGACCAATTAGCTGCGCAAATGTTGCCTGTATTAAAATAGGGACTACATTTTAAATATGGCATCGTCAATGCCTTTGTTGATAGTGTAATTGGTATAAGTAATTTCTATTCTGCCTTTTTTGCGTTTAATTTTTTCTGCTTCTGTTTGTTTGGCTTCTTCTTCAAATTCTAATGTAACGCCTTTGGGAATTTTGTAGTCTTTGGTATTAAAACTGAAAATAAGCTTGTCTGGCAATGCATAATTGATAAACTTACCATAACGCATCTCTATTTCGAAGCTACCATTTTCTTTGGTAGTGGTAGTGGCTTTTACAATTAATAAATTGGCTTCATCAATATATATAGTTGATAGCACTACATCACTATTTTCAGTGGTAGGTAATAGCTTTATTATCTTTACTTTAGCGCCATTTACAACAGCTTCGCCAGAAGCAATAGCCATAAAATTATCAGATGTTAATAACGAACTCATGTTAACCGTAACGCCACCTTTTGGTAGTATAGAAATGCCGCCATCACGTTTTAATTTGAACTTATTGGGCTTTTTAAAATACACTTTTACCTTGCCAACTGGTGCTTTAATAAAAGCCACATCGGTTTTCATTCTGCCTTCGGCTACATAGTCATTTACTTGGTTAAGTTTGGCTTTTACCTTATTTACCAAAGTGGTAGCATCTTGGCTAAAAGCGACCAACTGACAGCTAATGATAGCTAGTGTTGTGAGGAATAATTTCATGTGTTTCTCTTTATTGTTTTCAATGGTCACATAGTATATCTACAAAAATTATCATCGCTGTTTTAATTCATTAGGTTGATAATTTTTGTAGATATTTCATGTGTTTATGATTGAATGATTCTAATGAATTGTGTTTGCCGAATAACAAATCTAACTGTACAATTTGTCCGCCTTAGGCGGAACGATGCTGAATTGAAAAGCAAATGCTGGTATCACATCAATTTTGCTTAGCTTAAAATATCTTTTTTTCTAAAGAACAACATGGTTGCACCCACAAAACCTATAATGTGCAATAATAATACCAAAGCTGATGTAATGAGCTTTCCTGGGTTTTGAATACTGCCAATAATTACGGCATTTTCGCTGTTAACTTTTGGGTCAAAAAACTCTTTCCAATTAACCATGTGCGTGGTGAAAAGATAGGGTTGAATTTTTTGAAATAATGGAATACTCATGGTGCTAAGGATGGTGAAAAAGATAATGACACTCATGGTTGCAACAATTGGTCCAATGGAGTTTTCGGCAAAATTTGACAAGAAAAAACCTAATGCAGAAACTGTAAGCATAGCCAATAAAGCAAAGCAAAAAGCACCTTCGTAACGCCAGAAAACATCGCCTACTGGCAGCTGAACGATGTAGTTGGTTTTTTGAATAATCATATCATCTGTACCAAATAAAAACATGCTTACAAATAGTGCTAAAAAAGCAATCCAAACCAATAGCATCAAGGTGTAAGTGGCAGAGGCTAAAAACTTTGCGAGTAAAAATTGTGTACGACTAATGGGCTTTGTAAGCATTAATCTTAGTGTACCCATATTGGCTTCGCCGCTAATCATATCAGCTGCAATTAAGGCAATCAATAGCGGCACATGCACCAGTAATAATTGTAGTAAAATATAACAAACCAAATAGCCATTTAGCAACTTGCCATCAAACGAAAATGATTGCATAGAACTACTCATCATGAAGCTAACATAGGTATCTCCATCTTTTTTTAAACCTAATTGTATAATAGCTATTAGTGCTGTAATTGCTGCAAATGCAATATAGGTACGTGGCCTACGAAAGATTTTGTATAACTCAATTTGTATAAGCTTGTACATGTTGGTTGGTGCTAGTAATTTGTAAAAAATAATCTTCTAAACTGTGGCGAGGTTGTAACGAAATGACATCAATATTTAAGCCCACTAAATCTCTATGTAATTGAGGAATACTTTGCTTATCAAGCTTTAAAAATACATTGTTGTTACGCTGTGGTTGTAAGTTGTTTTGCCAACGACTTTGTGCCAATTGCTGCAAGGCAAATTGGTTGTTCGTTGTATTTATTTCTACAATGGTTTGTGCCGGATCAAACAGCTCGTTGGCATTACCTTCAATCAGTTTTTTGCCTTTGTCAATAATTAAAATTCTAGTAGCAATTTGTTCAATTTCGCTCAACAAGTGAGATGACACCACCACGGTTTTATTCATGTCTTTACTAAGGCGCAAAATCAGGTTTCTAATATCTGCAATACCTTGTGGGTCTAAGCCATTAGTCGGTTCATCTAGGACTATTAATTGAGGGTTGTGTACCAAAGCAATACCAATACCAAGCCGTTGTTTCATACCTTGCGAGTAGGTTTTTACCGTGTCTTTGGCACGTGATGCAAGGCCCACCATTTCAAGCTGATCCATTATTAGCTTGTCTGTAACCTTTACACCACTAAGCTTTGCGAAGAGTTTGACGTTTTCGTAAGCAGATAAATATTTATAAACATCAGGTTTTTCTATCACAGCACCTACTTGGCTTAGAATCTCGTTACGATGTGTTTTTAATGGCATGCCAAATAATTCAATATCACCAGATGTTGGTTCTATTAGCGTCATTAACATGCGAATGGTAGTACTTTTACCAGCACCATTTTGCCCTAAAAAACCATATACATCACCTTGATTGACAGTGAAAGACAGGTCGCTAACGGCTTTGAAATCTTTAAATTGCTTGGAGAGGTGGGATACTTTTATAACCGGTTGCATATTGCTATAACAATGAATTGTAAAAGTAGTTGTGTATTGGTGATTTTAATGATTTTTATGATGTAAATGATTGCTAATATTATTTTAGGATCGCTGATTAAGCAGATGAAACTGGTAATGGCGGATTTAAGATTACAAGATACATTCCTTTTAATCTATCAAATCAGTGTCATCTATATTCCTATCTTTTGCTTTATGTTAACACTTTTCTTATTGCCTCAGCCTTTAACAAACACTCTTCATATTCGCTTTCGGCATCACTGTTAAATGTAATACCACCGCCTACTTGATACGATAAATATTGGTTGGTTTCGTTGTACAAAATACTTCTTATCACTACGTTAAAG
>JAYWCY010000165.1:0-2402 GCA_043780175.1 Chitinophagales bacterium | reverse complement strand
CGGTATTGTACATATTTAATTCCTCAAATATCTCTTTAGCTCTATCTATCGGATCTACAAAACGACACTTGCTTTCTATAAAAATTCTGATCTCACCACTTGTTTGTAGTTCGGCAGCTTTTACAGCATTTACAATACGATTTTTCTCATCGAGCGTAAATAAATCGGTTGCTTTTTTGTTAAACCAGTTAAACATAAGCTGTATTTACTTAATATTGAATTGAACATCTGGTACTTTTTCGCTACCTGCATCTGCTTTGTAATAAGCCTTAGCTTTAAAACCAAACACGCCAGCAAAAATATTATTTGGAAACGTTTTTACTTTTAAGTTATAGGTATTTACAGCATCATTATAATCTTTACGCGCAATATTAATGCGGTTTTCTGTACCTTCTTGTTGTGCCTGAAAATCAGAAAAAGCCTTCGTCGTTTGTAAGTTAGGATACGCCTCAGCCACAGCCATTAATCTACCAAAACTACTTTGCAACTGACCTTGCGCTGCTTGGTATTTAGCCAATGTTTCGGGGTCGTTAATGTCAACTTTAATTTGTGTTGCACTTGCTCTTGCTGCCAATACATCTTTTAAGGTACTTTTTTCAAAATTGGCTGATCCTTCAATCGTTTTAATAATACTGCTGTATAAATCGGTTCTACGCTGATAGTTGGTTTCAACATTGCTCCAAACTTGTTGAACGGTTTGATCGCCACCAACTAAACCGTTGTAGCTGCTGCATCCGCAACCGCCAAGTATTAAAACTAACGCACCAATAATAACTAGGGTTAATGTTTTCGTGTTCATGATTTTTTTAAATTTTCGTGCTAAAGATATAGCAAACCAAATACCGATTATTATTCAAGTCGTTCTGTCAGTTAATTATTTTTTGTGTTACCAACATTTGTACTACTATCAGGCTTTTGTTGCGTCGCACCCTTGTACGTTCTGTTCGTTTTGCAGCTTTTGTCAAAATAAAACTTCAACCACAAACACATCAGTAAACAAATTATCAAAATCAATTTAATCTTAACAATCATCACAATCTGCGTTCTATTTACCCAACCGTAAAATTTGTATTTTGCACCCCATGCAACTACAACAAAATATTTCTTTAAAACCCTACAATACATTTGGCATCAATGTTTTTGCACAATATTTTGCAAGCTTTACTACAGTTGATGAACTAGCAGAATTACTATCACCTATCAACCATCAACCATCAACTTTAATTCTCGGTGGCGGCAGCAATATATTATTTACCAAAAACTTTGAAGGTCTCGTTTTAAAAAATGAGCTAACTGGTATTTCGCTTATAAACGAAGATGCAAATTACTACTATGTAAAAGCTGCCGCAGGCGAGGTTTGGCATAATTTAGTATTGCATTGCATCGCTAATAATTATGCAGGCATCGAAAACCTAAGCTTAATACCAGGCAATGTAGGTGCTAGCCCAATGCAAAATATTGGTGCTTATGGAGTAGAAATAAAAGATATTTTTCACAGTTTAGAAGCTTATCATATTAAAGACAAAACTATTGTCTCATTTACTTTGCAAGATTGCCAATTTGGCTACCGAGAAAGTATATTTAAGCACCAGTTAAAAGGGCAATTTGTGATTTTAAATGTAACTTACAAACTACGCAAACAACCCATTTTTAATACCAGTTATGGCGCTATTAATGCAGAACTAGCACAAATGGGCGTTACCGAATTATCTATTAAAGCTATTTCGCAAGCCATTATCAATATTCGTAGTAGCAAACTACCAGACCCAAAGCAGATTGGTAATGCTGGTAGTTTTTTCAAAAATCCACAAGTGTCTAAATTTAGGTTGCATGTGATGCAAGAAAGTTTTGAAAAAATACCCGCTTATCCTGTAGACGATATGCATTATAAAATTGCAGCAGGCTGGTTAATAGAACAATGCGGCTGGAAAGGTTTTCGCAAAGGCGATGCAGGTTGTAATCCTTTACAGGCTTTGGTTTTGGTAAATTATGGCAATGCAACTGGGCAAGAAATTTTCGATTTATCTACAGATATCATCCAATCGGTAGCAGCAAAATTTGGTATTACACTAGAAAGAGAAGTGAATAGTATATAAAGCACAAACGTCATAGCGAAGCACAAAGCTATCTGCATGGTTTACTAAGGAACAACACTTATTCCCATAAATAAAATAGTTAAAAAAAGCAAGCCCACATAGCTATAATGCTAGGTGGGCTTTTATTTCTAGCTTACTAAGCAAAAAAGGCTTTGGGAGCTTTGTATTCGTTGTGTTCTTTGTGTGAAATGTATTTTCTACTTAAAATCTTCCTCATTAAAATCGTCGTCCTCATCGCTAAAGTTAATATTGCCAAGGTTCATCATGCTGCCCATTAAATCTTTAAACTCAATTTTTCCGTCAATA
>JAYWCY010000164.1:0-2801 GCA_043780175.1 Chitinophagales bacterium | reverse complement strand
ACTTGGCAAGTTTGAAGATATCTTATTGGCAACTGCCAAATCGCCAGCTATGTTGCAATATTTAGACAATGCGAAAAGTGTCGCAAATAATAATTCTCCCATACCACCAAAACTTGCAGCTTTTTATGCCAAACAATTAAGCGGCCAACCGATGGGTGATAGCCTAAATACCCAACAAATGATGGCTATGGATAAAATACAAAAGGCAAGAAAAACACAAGGGCTTAATGAAAATTATGCGCGTGAAATAATGGAGCTACACACACTAGGTGTAGATGGTGGGTACACGCAACAGGATGTAACCAATGCGGCGAAAGTATTAACAGGATGGGGTATTTACCCAGCCCTTAACCCTTATGCTGGGGATGCTGCAAAAAAGATAATTGACAAAATAGGTGAGGAGAGATTGATAAAACAAGGTTACGTACACGATGGTGACTTTGCATTTGCACCTAACAGACACGATAAAACTGAGAAAGTAGTACTTGGTCAAACATTTACTGCAAATGGTGGCTACGATGAAGGATTGAAGCTGATTACACTGCTAGCACACCATCCATCTACTGCGCATTTTATCTGCACCAAATTAGCTGTACGTTTTGTAAATGATAATCCACCAGCAACATTGGTAGATAAAATGGCCAATACATTTTTAAAAACGGATGGTGATATCAAAAAGGTATTAGTAACGATGGTAACAGCACCAGAGTTTTGGAGTAAAGATGCTTTAAGAGAGAAAACAAAATCGCCTTTTGAGTTAGCTATTAGCGCCGTACGTGGTTTAAATGCAACTGTTGCTCAACCTTTTCAAATATACAATTGGGTAAGTAAAATGGGTGAGCGTATGTATTATTACCAAGCACCTACTGGTTTTCCAGATAAAGGTCAATATTGGATTAATACTGGCTCTTTATTAAACCGTATGAATTTTGGGTTAGCATTAGCATCGCAACGAATACCAGGTGTTACATTTAGTTTGGCTGCGCTAAATAATAATCATGAGCCAGAGAGTGCTGCCGCGGCATTAACCATTTACAGTAAATTATTACTGCCAGAAAGAGACGTTACAGAAACCATTAAACGTTTAACACCATTCATTAACGACCCTGAATTACATACTAAAATAGCCGATGCTGCTAGTAAAACACAAGTCGTTAATACAGAAAATAGTATGGTTAGTGATAATATGATGAGCGAAAATGGAAATACAAAACAAAGACCATTAAAAGATAATCCTGGAAAGAAAACAGCACCAGAAATACCAATACAAAAACTATTGGCAAATGCTGGTAATAACTCCATGTTATCGCAGGTAACAGGCATCATCATTGGTTCACCAGAATTTCAGAGAAAGTAACAACAAGTTATAGGTTATGAATGATGAGTTATGAATGATGAATTTTAAATAAAACGCCTCCTTAACTCATAACTCATCACTCATCACTCATCACTCATCATTCATCATTTAAAACTAATTTATCATGTCATCAAGAAGAGGTTTTTTAAAATCAGGCGCTTTGGCACTATTTGCTACCACAGTTGGTGGCGTACCATCCTTTATAGCTCGTGCAGCCAATAGTAACAAGTTGCTATTGCCTTATAAAAAAAATAAAATACTAATCTGCATTTTCCAACGTGGTGCCATGGATGGCTTAATGGCTGTAACGCCATTTACAGATCCGTATTTGAAAGCAGCAAGGCCAACTTTGTTTATGTCTGCCGCAAAAGGAGCATCGGGTAATCCTTTATTAGATTTAGACGGTAAGTTTGGATTGCACCCAGCTATGAAAAGCTTTGAACCATTATTCAGAGAAAAAAGATTAGCCATAGTGCATGCAGTTGGCTCGCCTAATAATACCCGCTCACATTTTGATGCGCAAGATTATATGGAGGCAGGTACACCTTTTAACAAAGGTACTGGCAGTGGTTGGCTAAATAGAGCAGTAGGCTTACTAGGCCACGAAGCAGCGACACCATTTCAGGCAGTAAGTATTACATCCTCTTTACCAAGGTCTTTTTATGGCGATAATCCTGCAGTAGCGATAAGTAATCTACAAGATTTTGCCATACAAATGCAGGGTAATCCAATGGCTAAGAATATGACCGCTAAAAGCTTTGAGGATTTATACGATCAAACATCATCGAGCTTACTAAATAAAACAGGGAAAGAAAGTTTTGATGCTGTAAAAATGTTACAGAAGGCAGACACAAAAAACTATAAACCAGACAATGGTGCTATATACCCTGTTTCTGGTTTAGGCAATTCGCTAAAGCAAATGGCGCAATTGATAAAAATGGATGTTGGACTAGAAGTTGCATTTACAGAATGTGGTGGCTGGGATACGCATTTTAACCAAGGTGTAGATACAGGTGTATTTGCAAGAAATGTAACTGACTTAAGTGATTGTATTACTGCATTTTGGAAAGATATAGAAGCCTATCAAGATGATGTAGATGTGATGACTATGACAGAATTTGGTCGTACGGTAAAGCAAAATGGTACCGGCGGTACAGACCACGGTAGAGGTAGCTGTATGTTTATTTTGGGTAACGATGTAAATGGTGGTAAAGTACACGGTACTATGCCTACATTAAGTGTCGAAAACTTAGAAGATGGTAGAGATGTGCCAGTAACCACCGACTTTAGAAGTGTGTTTAGTGAAGTGGCAGACAGGCATTTAAAACTTAATAACGATAGAATTTTATTCCCAGAATGGGATGGTAAAAAAATTGGTGTAATGAATAGTTGACATATTTAGATAGAAAAACCCATAGGTAGCCTTCCAAATTTGGAAGGCTTT
>JAYWCY010000163.1:0-7559 GCA_043780175.1 Chitinophagales bacterium | reverse complement strand
GAATAGTAATATGCTGGTATTTCCTAATCCTGTACCACCAAATTATAATGGTACGATAGCCATAAAAGGCTTGGTAGATAATGCTTTGGTAAAAATTGCAGAACTCAATGGTAGATTGGTATTTCAAACAAGGGCTTTGGGTGGCCAAGCCGTATGGGATGGTAAAAACTACAAAGGCGAAAAAATAGCTAGTGGTGTGTACTTGGTAATAGTAAGAGACGATACAGGCTTAGAAAAGATAGTAACCAAAATTGTATTGGTAAAATAAAGCGAGATAGGAACACGGATTGAATGGATTTTCGCAGATTTTGTGTAAAAATATTTTACAAAATTTAATTGCTGTATTCATAAAAATAGAAAGTGAGCCATTTTTTTAGATGGTGGCTCACTTTAACTTTATACATCCGTTTGTATCCTATTCAATCCTTGTCATCCGTGTTCCTATCTTCCTAACCTTACATTACCATACCTAATACCAAATCTTTCACTTGGCCTATTAGTAAGCGTTCTTGCAGCATCGTATCTCTATAACGGATAGTAACGGTTTGGTCTATGGCAGTTTGATTATCAATGGTTACACAAAACGGTGTACCAATGGCATCTTGTCTACGGTAACGCTTACCAATGGCATCTTTTTCTTCGTAAAAGCATTTAAAATAAGGCTTGCATTCGTCCATAAGGTCACGGGCTATTTCTGGCAAACCATCTTTTTTTGTTAATGGTAAAATGGCCAGTTTGTTAGGGGCAAGCTTTGCAGGAATACGCAATACTACACGGCTGTCGTTGGTGCCATCTTCTTTTGGTATTACTTCTTCTTCGTAAGCATTTGCCAATATTAGCAAGAACATTCTATCCAAACCAATAGAGGTTTCTACCACATAAGGTATATAATTGCCGTAAGCCTTACCAGTTTCAGGGTCTATATCGTTGTCAAAATAATTTTGCTTCTTTTTGCTGTAGAGTTGGTGTTGCGTTAAGTCAAAATCGCTACGGCTATGTATACCTTCTACCTCTTTAAAGCCAAACGGAAATTCAAACTCAATATCACAAGCTTCTTTAGCATAGTGAGCTAGTTTAATATGATCGTGATAGCGATATTTAGCAGCAGCAGTGCCAAGGCTTAAATGCCATTGCAAGCGAGCTTCTTTCCAGTATTGGTACCAAGTGCCTTCTGTACCAGGACGCACAAAAAACTGCATTTCCATTTGCTCAAATTCACGCATACGGAATATGAATTGGCGAGCCACAATCTCGTTCCTAAAAGCCTTACCAGTTTGCGCAATACCAAACGGAATTTTCATTCTAGCGGTTTTTTGCACATTTAAAAAGTTGACAAAAATACCTTGTGCCGTTTCTGGTCTCAGGAACACTTTATTGTCATCAGGATTGTCAGATGCAATAGCACCAAACTCAGTAGAAAACATGAGGTTAAACTGGCGAATTTCTGTCCAGTTGGCCGTACCACTTACCGAACATTTAATTTTTTTATCGTCAATCATTTGCTTTAAGCCAGCATAATCTGTAGCCGCTTCAAGCTGTTGCATTTCTTCTAATAATGCTTCCTTCTCAGCTTCAGGCAAGGTATCGGCATAAGCTTCTATCAAATGATCTACACGGTAGCGTTTTTTACTATCCTTGTTATCAATCATCGGGTCGCTAAAATTGTCGACATGACCACTGGCTTTCCAAGTAGTTGGGTGCATAAAAATAGCTGCATCGATACCCACAATATTGTCGTGCATTTGGGTCATGCTTTTCCACCAATAGTCTCGAATATTCTTTTTTAATTCACTACCATTTGGGCCATAATCGTACACCGCACTAAGGCCATCATAAATTTCGCTAGATGGAAACACAAAGCCATATTCTTTGGCATGGGAAATAATCGCTTGAAATATATTATCAGATTGTGTGCTCATAAGGGTGCAAATATAATTGTCTCACCGCTCAATTAGAAGTCTATAAAAAAAGTGCGTAATTTTTATGTCACCAGCTGTAGATAATCTATGAAGCATCGTTGCGTCGCACACTGGAACGGTTAGATAATTGATTGGGGATTATTGGTGCGTAGACTAACAACTTACACGAGAAAAAAGATATGTAAATGTGATAGTAGCTATTATAAAAACAATCCAACAAACTGTTTTTAGCAGCCTCGTATTATTTATTCGAAATACTTTTTTTACAAGAAAATATAGAAGTAATAATGGCAATCCCACAAAAGCCATTGAATATAGTAATACACCCATAATTTATTTTTAGCAAAAAAATGATTGTTCAAGTATTAATAGTAATGATACAAATTAAAGAATAGAGCAACAAGGTTTTTTATTCCAAACTTACTTTATTTATAAAATCAATAGCATAAGAATTAATATTTCCGAACTCTTTTTAATCTTTTTATTCCTAAAACAATCTTCCTTGCTCACCCGGTCTTCTAAATCGTGTGGTATCAAGCCCCCAACGCTCTGCGTTAAGGTTGTATAGTTTGTTGTATTTAATAAACTGTTGCCTTACTAAGTCGGCTATTGGGCCTTCACCACGCATACGCTTGCCGTATCGACTATCGTTAACTTGCCCACCGTGGCCGCTTTCTATTAAGTGCCACACTTTATCTGCCCTATCAGGAAAGTTCTTATACAGCCAATCATGAAACATCAATTTAATTGCACCATTCAGCCGTATAAATGTGTAAGCACTAAACGTTGCACCATTTTCGCTTGCGGCTTGCATAATGCGTTGCATCTCATGTTCATTTAGGCCAGGTATCATTGGGCCAAGCATTACGCCCATGCGCACACCCATATCGCTGAGTTCTTTTATCAGTTTTAAGCGTTGTGTTGCAGTGGTGGTTCGTGGTTCCATTACACGGCGTAAATCTTCATTAAAACTCGTAATACTTACCAATATGCTAATGAGGTTCTTGCTTGCCATGGTTTGTAGTAAATCCTTATCTCTCAACATACCTGCATTTTTAGTAATCATACCTACGGGTTGGTTAAACTCGTTACATACTTCTAGCAATTGCCTTGTAATACGAAACTTTTGCTCTGCAGGTTGGTAGCAATCTGTATTGCCACTTAGGCTGATGGGTAAGCATTCCCATTTAGGGTTCATCAAAAATTGACGTAGTAGTTCAGGAGCATTTTTCTTTACAATTATCTTGCGTTCAAAATCTAGCCCAGCACTGTAGCCCCAGTATTCATGGGCATTACGGGCATAGCAGTATATGCAGCCATGCTCACAACCTTGGTAAGGATTCATACTGTAAAACATGTCCACATCTGGGCTATCTACCTTGTTTACAATACTTTTTGCATGGTCTTCCAAATATACTGTTGCCTCGTTCGTTTCAGTCCAGTCGTCTATTGCTTCTATATGTGTTTTTATAGTGTGGTTGGTCAAAAATCGGTTCTTGGTATTAATCTGTGCACCTCTACCTTTTAAGTAGGCTTCATGGCCTTCGACAGAAGGTTTAGGCTTGGCATTGGGATTATCATCAATATTCTTCATGTGCTGATATATATATATTCGTTTTTGAGACGTTTTCCTTACTGAATTTTACCAAACTTATGTTCTCTCAAATCATAGTTTATATAAATAAAGACGCCTGCATTACCTTCTCTTTTTCCTTTCCCAACAATGGAATATTGGCTGCTATAGCGTAGCTTTTGTTACCTACTTTACGTTTTAATAGTATCGCATTAGTAGCCATAAAACTGGCTGAAAAAGGGGTGTTACTAAGTTCTAGCCAGCTTTTTTCATATTGCCAAGGCAATAATTTTCTTGCAATAGTGATATGTGGTTCAGTCATAAAATGTGGGGCATGTTCTGCATCAAACTTTAGCAATGGTTGTACTGGTCTTAATGTTTTTACCAATCTAGCTATTGGATTTTTTGTTTTTACATTTAAGTAAATGGTATGCGTAGGAAAGCTGCCAAATCCATCTAGGTCTACTTTAAAAGGTGTGCTAGTAGCCATCAAGTGTTCAAGTTTCTGTATTATTCTGGCTTCCTGCATTTCAAACTGCATAAATTTTATAAGTGTTAGGTGCGGCTTTAAAAATGCAGCCATCGGGCAGTCGTAGTTATCTGCAAATGACCGCTTAATATTTATAATTTTATTATATAAATCCTCGTGTGGTTGCAGTATTATTAAATATTCACTTACAATAAGTTGTTTATTGCTAAAAAGTGCTTGTTTTTTATAAGCGTCATTTAAAAGTGGATGTGTCATGGTAACAAGGTATCTATGGTTGGTTATAGAAATATTCTGTTAATCAATTGTTCGGCTTCGCCAGCTTTGGTGCGGTATAAGCACAATGCTAATAGTTTAGAATGTATTTCTTCATATGCCACATTGCGCAGCATTTGTGCTGAAGGAATATTGAGAGAAGTTTGCCATTCTGCTAATGTATTACACAGTAAACCATGCGTTTTAATGAGGCTGCCATCACTTAATAAACACATATTGTGCAAGTATCTAAATAGCGTAGCTTCTGCCTGCTCTGCTGCGCAAAAACCTGCCAATGCTAGTTTGTTGCTTTGGTTATTGCATTCTGCGACTATTCTGTACTCGATTTGTTGAGGCTTACATGAAATTACCTTAGGATTCATAAAAACTAAATTTTGTGGTATAAAAATACTAACTATTTTAGCATTTCAAAATAAATTTTATGGACAACGAAATATTTAACAATGCAGCCTACAAGGGTACTAAGCATTTTACCCAACATGATGTACAAACAGCCAATGCCACAGGCTTTGGCGCCGCTGCCGATGATTATGCCGAACGAGGTATTGACTTAAACGAGCAACTCATTATGAACAAGCCAGCCACTTTCTTTTTTAGAATGAATAGCGACGCGATGGTTGGTGCAGGTATTAACGTAGGCGATATGCTAATTGTAGACAGAAGTATTAAGGTCATGAATGGTAAAATAATAGTGGCTGCTATTGATGGTGACTTGATGGTGAGGCGTTACCTACAGTCGTTTAAAAAAGCGACATTAAGCCCCGATAATAAAAAATATAAAGAGGTAGACATCAATGAGTTTACAGCTTTTCAAAGTTGGGGTGTTGTTACTTGTGTCATACATATTTTGGATGCCTTTTTGTTGGAAAGGTGTAATCGTAAAAAAAGCTAAGTAATCAGATATTATGTGGCAATTGAAAACAATAAAATAATAATCATATGAAAGCCATTATTGATTGTAATAGTTTTTATTGTTCTTGTGAACGGGTTTTTCGCCCCGATTTAGAACATCAACCTGTTGTTGTGTTAAGTAATAACGATGGCTGTATTATTTCACGCAGCGATGAAGCGAAGGCATTTGGTGTTGAGATGGCAGGTCCTTATTTTAAGGCAAAGCCTTTAATAGAAAAGCATGGGGTTGCTACTTTCTCATCGAATTATAATTTATACGGAAATCTTAGCTGGCGCGTGATGGAAACCTTGCGTATGTTGATAGGTGCAGAAAATGTAGAAGTGTATAGTGTTGATGAAGCATTTTTAGACTTAAATAATGTACCTAAGCAACAACTATACGAAACGGTACATAATATTAAGAATACCGTAGAAATGTGGACGGGTATCAAGGTTTCTATTGGTGTTGCACCTACTAAAGTGTTAAGTAAAGTAGCAAATAGATTGGCTAAGAAAAATAAAGAGGCTACAGATTGCGTATTGATTTTAGATACACCTCGTAAAGTTGAACAAGCTTTACAACGTACCGATGTAGAAGATATATGGGGTGTTGGGCATCAATATGCACAAAAATTACGACGGCTGCAAGTAGATACTGCCTGGCAATTGAGTATTAAAAGTATTGAATGGGCTAATAAGCATTTAGGAGGTGTAACTGGGGCAAGATTGGTACGTGAATTAAAAGGTATTGAAAGTATTGTGATGGAGGAAGCGTTGGTGAATAAAAAAATGATTGCTACTACTAGAATGTTTGGTAGCCCCGTAAAAGATATTAAAAGTATTAAAGAAGCAGTAGCAACTTATACATCTAGGGCCGCAGAAAAATTACGAAGGCAATATAGCGCCGCTAATACTATTAGTGTATTTGTGGTACCTAAAGAACCATCTACCACAGGGCGTTTTAGACATGGACCAAGTATTAGCTCATGCATTACTTTAGATACTGCCACTTCTATCACTAACCAGTTAATAAAGCCTGCCATAGCATTGGTAGATGACTTATTTGAAGAAGGTAGGTTATACAAAAAAGCAGGTGTGACCTTGAGTGGTATCGTACCTGATAATTCTATTCAGGGTAATTTATTTGTATCAGATACTAAAAACAAAAGCCGATTACTTATGAATATGATAGATAATATGAATTTCGCTATGCGTGATGATATTATCAAGTTTGCCTCTAGCGGTACTACGTGTAATTGGAAGATGCAAAAAAATTTTCATAGCCCATGCTATACCACACGCTGGGATGAGTTATATGAGATCAAGTAACCCAGAAAATCCAAAGTTAAATTTTCGATTTTCTGGGTTGTTAAATATAAATCAGAATAAAATATTAGATTGTTGAATAAACTTTGGCTTCTCTAGGTTTAAACCACAAGCTTTGTTGAGTTTATCTACAAGGTCTACGGTAAGTTCTGGCGATGTTGCTTCATCGTGCATGTGCATGAAAAAATACACTTCCTGTATATTGCGAGATAGCCAATATTGAATACGTTTCACCCAATCATCAACGCGTGTAAAATCTGTGGTGTGTAAACTATTACCCACATAGCGAATGAACACTTTTGGTACAGTTAAGTGCATGTGGCAGCAGTCTCTTCTACCAGCAGTATCGGTAATTACTGCGCCAATATTTAAAGTTTTTAATGTGGCAAACAATTCTTCTTTGATTGCGGTTATACCAAACCAATCTGGATGGCGTACTTCTAAGAAAAACTGCATGTCTGTGGGTAGCGATTTTAGAAATGTAAACAGTTCTTCTTTTCTGTTTGGGGTAAATGTGTCGCTTACTTGTATAAAAGTTGGCCCAAGATGTTTGCCAAATGCAAGGATACCTTTTAGAAACTCTGTGGTGATAAATTCTTTGTTTAGTAAACTACCGCGATGCGTAACACCTTGATACATTTTAGGGCAAAATAAAAAGTTTTTATTAGCAGCTTTATCTGCCCATTTTGCGATGCCTTCTGCACCATAAATTTTATAATGTGTCGCATTTAATTCTATACTATTATAGTGCTGCACATAATGCTGTAGAAAATCTTTTTCTTTTGTTTTCTCAGGGTAAATTTTACCTACCCATTCTGTACGCCCCCACTTGGCGCAGCCTAGATATACTTTTGGTGTAGTGGCAGGTAAGCCTTGTAATATTGATTGATTAAGCAAGGGTTCATCTGGCAATGTAAAGTTGATATTGTTTAACTCGCTTTCGTGTACACGACCAAATTCCATGGGGTTTATTGTTTAGTATGTAAAGGTACGCTTTGGTAAAAGCCAAACAAAGTTATAACCGTACAAGTGAGTGACACAACAGAAGTTGATAAAGATTACCACTGCTAGTAACATAACAAATAAT
>JAYWCY010000162.1:0-4443 GCA_043780175.1 Chitinophagales bacterium | reverse complement strand
TTGGTTTGTAAAATATGATGAAAACTGGCAAACCTCAAAACCACAAGATGCAGAACGTGTAGTAAAAGAACATATGAATAATTGGTAATTAAATACCCTTTACAAATACGTGTTTAGCACATAAGTACCACCATAATATAACTTGTTGAAAATCTTATTTGTCTTTTAAGTTGATAGCCGCCACATTTGCATTGTATTTGGTTCTTGAAAGTAGCATAATAAAACCTACGCTAATAATTACGCTTTGATAAAAGCTGCACAAAGTATCTAACCGATGCAGGGTGCGACGCAACAAAGTTGAATAGTATTACTACTGCTGGTTTTATAAAAATTTACTGAAAGATTAAAAGGGAATTTGGTGAAAAACCAAAACTATCCCCGTAGCTGTAAAGTGCAGCCCCCAAGCCCCCAAAGGGGGTGACGGAAACATTTTAATTTACTTTGCCACTGTGTAACAACGGGAAGGCTTATTAAAATGCGCACTGAGTCAGAAGACCTGCCTTTTACAAAATCATTCACGGCTTTCGGGTGAAAAGCATGGAATGTAAAAGGCTGACTGCAGACGGCCGTTTATGTTTCTCCGTTTTTTTATGTTCCTGAAAGCTCATTGTTACACTTTTAAAAATTAAAAGACAATGAGCAAAAAATTAACGCTCCTCTCAACAACATTGCTTAGTGCAACAATATTGCTTGCACAGCAAGACACACTTACAAGCAAACAGCTTGATGACGTCATTATAACCGCTAATAAAGTGGCACAAAAACAAAATACTACGGGTAAAGTAGTAACCGTAATTACCAAAGCACAAATAGAAAAAAGTACGGGCAAATCGGTTGCGCAAGTGCTAAACGAACAAGCTGGTATTGTAGTTAATGGTGCATTAAATAACATTGGTAGTGTGCAAACTTTGTACATGCGTGGTGCAAGTGCTGGCAGAACGTTGATATTGATTGATGGTATACCTGTAAATGAGCCATCTACCATTACAAATGATTACGACTTGAACCTGTTTTCTATTAATGATGTAGAGCGTATTGAAATTTGTAAAGGCGCGCAAAGTACCTTGTATGGTAGCGATGCCGTGGCTGGTGTGGTGAACATTATCACAGTAAAAAGTGATATCAGCAAGTCTTTTGAAGGCAAAGCTACATTAACGGCAGGTAGCCTTAATACATATAAAGCCAATGTGCAATTATATGGTAAGGTTGATAAATTTATCTATACAGCACGCTATGCTAAGTTAACCACAAGTGGCATTTCTAGTGCATATGATAGCACTGGTACTAAAAGCTTTGATAAAGATGGTTATGATGGTAATGTTGCCAATGCAACGGTACAATTTCAAGCCAATAAGCAGCTAAGCTTTAAAGTATTCACTATGTTTAGCCAATACAGAGCAGATATTGATGCTGGCCCGTTTACTGATAAAACTGCCTATTTTATCAATAACAAAAGTGCTATAAGCGGTGCCAGTTTTAATTTTAAAAACGATGCTGTAACGCTTGTAGGTAATTACCAGTACACGAAGCTAAAACGCTTATACGATGATAATTATACAGCGGGTTCTCAATACTTTTCACTGAACGATTATAATGCAATTAGTCAATTTGCAGAGTTTTATACCAATGTAAAATTAGGTGCTGGATTTACCTTGCTAAGTGGTGCAGATTACAGATATGGCAGTTATAATAACGAGTATAAAAGCAACAGTAGCTATGGGCCTTACAATAGTAAATTTTCTGATACATCTGTAAGTCAAACGAGTATGTATGCTTCTTTAAGTTTTTTAGATGCTAAAAAGCATTTATCCATAGAATTAGGTGGCAGATTAAATACGCACAGTCGCTATAATTTTAATTACACCTATACATTTAACCCAGCTTATAATTTTAATGACAATTGGCGAGTATTTGGTAGCGTGGCTACTGGTTTTAAAGCGCCAGGCTTATACCAGCTAAGTATCAACCCAAAACTATTGCCCGAAGAATCAATTAACTACGAGGCAGGTGTACAATACCAAAACAAACATGTAAATACGCGCTTGGTGTACTTTAACCGAAATATAGACAATGGTATAGACTATAACTACATTACCTTTAAATACTTTAACTACATTAAACAAAAGGCAAACGGTTTAGAGTACGAGTTAACTGTAAAACCTATAGAAAAACTAACCATTACTGGTAATTATACGTTGTTGATAGGTGAAGAAACATCTCAAAACCGTGCAACAAATAACGATACTATTACATACAATTATTTACTACGTAGGCCAAAACATGTAGCCAACTTGACACTAGGCGTACAAGCATTACCAAAACTATATGCAAGTGTAACTGGTAAATATGTAAGTAACCGTAAAGATGTAGGCGGATATACAAAAGCAGATGTAGGATTAGATAGCTATTTTATACTTGGTGCTAATGCGGTATATGATATCACCAAGCAAGTAAAAGTATTTGCTGATGCACAGAATATCACAAATAAACAGTTTTTTGATGTGCGTGGTTACAATGCATTACCAGCATTATTTAACGTGGGTGTAACTGTAAACTGGTAACCAATTTTAAGAAGAATAACTGAAGGGTTTACGAGTTTAGTAATACAATTATTAAGCTAGTAAACCCTTTTTTAAATTTGATAATAATGCCACACCATGAACAAAAAAACTGCCCTCGTTGCAAACGAGTATTTGAGTGTAAAGTGGGTAATGTGCTCGAATGTCAATGCAGCCAAATACAATTAACCTACGAAGAAAAAGCACATTTTGAAAATACATATACAGATTGCTTGTGTATTGATTGCATATATCTACTACGCTATCAATTTCAGCTGATAAATAAAAATAAGAATTTAAATATTATGTAAAATTGGTGATTACTAAATTATCTTACAAGTTGTACCCAAATTACAAGGCGTAATAATTAGATAACACAAAGTGAGTAGTGTTGTAAATGCTGTTAATAATGAATTAATATAGTTTAGTTAGACATTTGCACCTATGTTTTATAAAATTGGGTTAAACTGGCATTATACTGTTTGTTGCATTTGGGCGATATTAAATTGTGTTACTGCTTCATCGCAAAATAGTAGTAGGCAAGCATCATCTAGATACACTGTACCGCAAAAAGATTTAATAGATGTAGTGAGTGGTTTATTATATAAACATCCTACCAACAGAACAGAAACCGGGATTACCCAGACTACCAAACTTTATATTTCGCCAGCTCCAATAATAGAATTTACCCAAGCTACTGGATTTGTATTTGGTGCAGATGCAAATGCTGCATTTAATACAAGCAACACCTTACCCACAAATACGTCTACATTTTTGGGGGCCATAAAGTATACAACCAAAAAACAATTACTACTGCCGCTGCAATCTACAATATGGTTGCCAAGTAATAAGTGGGTGATTGTAGGTGATTGGCGATATTTCAATTTTCCACAAGATGCGTTTGGATATGGTGGTTATACCCAACTTTCAGATAAATATACTATCGATTATCAATATGTTCGATTTTACGAAACGGCATTGCGAAATATACATAAAAATTGGTATGCAGGATTAGGGTATCAACTAGACCACCATTGGCATATTACAGAAAAAGAATTGGCTGTTGGTACCATATCAGATTATCAGAAGTATGGCTTTGCCAATACCTCTACGTCGTCTGGTATGACTGTATCGTTGGTATACGATACCAGAAAAAATCTTATTAATCCAGAAGCTGGTGATGCATTTGTAAGTTTACAATTACTGCAAAATGTTAGATGGCTAGGGGCAAATAGCAATTACTCAACTGCTACTTTAGACGTAAGGCGATATTTGCCAATGCCTTGGCATACGATACTTGCACTTTGGGGCTATGGTGTATTTTCATTCAATGGTAATCCACCTTATTTGGACCTTGCTGGTGCTGGTTTAGATAGTTATGGCAATACAAGTAGAGGGTATCAACAAGGCAGATTTGTAGGTAAAAATATGCTGGCATTAGAAGCAGAATGGCGTTTTCAATTATCAAAAAATGGGCTATTTGGGGGTGTCGTATTTGTAAATACAACCAGCGTTTCAGAATTGACAAGTAACCAGTTTGAAAAACTAGCACCTGGATTTGGGCTAGGTGTCCGTATAAAGTTTAACAAGTTTTCCAAAACAAATATTGCCTTGGATTATGGTTTTGGAACCGGCGGCTCAAGAGGCTACTCAGGAAATTTAGGCGAAGTGTTTTAGTCGTTATCAGTAAATATTAACAGTAGGGTAATATAAAAGCCTTTACTTCACTGTATTCATATTAATTTCTTGTAGAAACGTTGTTTTTATATCAATAAGGTTGGAACATATTTTACATCTACTGTCGCAATACCAATATTTACTACTATTCCCTTTGGCAATAGTAGAGGGACCTATCGTGGCTGTAATAGCTGGATTTTTGTGTACC
>JAYWCY010000161.1:0-10398 GCA_043780175.1 Chitinophagales bacterium | reverse complement strand
AATAGACTCAATTATTTTTTCATACCCCAACATCGTCACTTCTAAAACATAATGACCACTCGGCATTTTTTGTAACGAGTAGCGACCATTACTATCTGTCAAAACCCCTCTATTCAAGTCAGGTATATAAATAATAGCACCTTTAATCGGAAGTTCAGTTGTGGCATCTTTCAACTTGCCTGTTAATCCAGTTTGACCAAGCGTTATTATACAAAAAAAACAAAGTGAAAAACAAAGAGTTAGTAGCTTTCTCAGCATGTAATGATTTATTTTGGCTAATATAGGGTATCAAAACATTATTCGCAGTTTTAAGTGACACTTTTTTACACTTGAACATTTGTACCACTTGAATTCAGTTAAATTTTCAACTTGCTCATATCAATCATTAAATCAAATAGCCTTCCACAAAAATGAAAACTTGATATAGATAGTATAAGGTTAATATCATAAGCTACTTTAAAACAATAGTTTACATATACTGTTTCATTAAGCATACTTATTTTAAATCATTGATAGTTTTAAAATAATTGTATGGCCACTAAAAATGAAGAAGTACGACATATGAAAATGTATTACCACTTTACTTGCAGGTTTTGCTAAGCATGCCTTTTGAGATAGCCACAATACATACTTAATGCACCTAAAAGTACAGATACAGCATATATAAAGCACAGGCTAAGCACGCATCCTTCGTTCATCCTTCGTTGTTCAAGTATTGATAAGCTACCAATAAAGCGATGCCTAAGCATCCTTAAAGCTAGGTAAAAGCATGGTAAAAAAGATTACCCACCTATCAATCCCGCTTCATCTTTTAATCTTACGCTACTTAGTTGCAAGCGTAGGGCTTCATTTACCAGATACAATAAGGTATCAGCGGCGGCCACTAAAGGCAGGCCTTCGGGTCGAATATTAGAAATACAATTACTGTACTTCCAAATAAAAAATGGCCATAGCTTCACAAAGCCATCGCAATTGGTGGTGTGGATAATAAAAATTCTACCAAACTAGCATAGTCAGCTACCAAACCACCCACAGATCCAAAGGCGCTGTGTGGATAAGCAAGGGGGGGCACGCGTATCCGGTATAGAGCTGCTAAGCTCTGCAAAACTAAACACAAAAGCCACATACAAAACGGTTATAATAACAATAGAGAACAAAAAGCCTACTGTACCAACCACACGCCAACCATAGTTCCAGCCGAAATAGATGCCTTGTTTGAATCTATGGATTGTAATGGTCTAAAATAGTAGATTTTCCTTTTTATACTTTAATTTATTAGAAGGCGATTATATTGCCCTCCAAATGGCAATGACCATTGCTATTAGCAAGTTTTAGGATAAAACAAAAACAGACTATGTCAAAAGAAATTATTAATACAACCGCCAGTTTCGTTAAAACTACGCTGGCAGATGCTGAAGGAGGCCACGATTGGTGGCATATTTACAGGGTATGGCAAGCTGCTAAGCAAATAGCTAAAGGCGAAAAAGCTGATATGATTGTAGTGGAATTGGGTGCACTGTTACACGATATTGCAGATTCAAAATTTAATGGCGGTGACGAAACCATTGGTCCTGCCAAAGCCAAAGCATTTTTAGAAAGTGAACATATTGATGCCGCCGTTATAGAACATGTGGTACAAATAATTGCCAATATTTCTTTTAAAGGTGGTAAAGAACAGCAACAGTTTAAATCGATTGAACTTGACATTGTCCAAGATGCCGATAGATTAGATGCAATGGGAGCAATAGGTATTGCAAGGGCTTTTAATTATGGCGGGTTTAAAAATAGACCGCTGTACGATCCAAATAATCCTCCAGATTTATACAAAACCAAAGACCAATACAAGCATAATAATGATCCTACTATCAATCATTTTTACGAAAAACTATTATTGCTAAAAGATAGAATGAATACTACAACAGGTAAGTCATTGGCAGAAGAAAGGCATCAATTTATGACGCAATACCTAGCGCAGTTTTATAAAGAATGGGAAGGAGAATAAATATTTCACAGAAAGAAAAAAAGAAGACAAAGCTCACTAAGCTTGCTTAAGAAAGGTCTCAGTATTTTGGCATAAGTTACCATGCGAATTTAATTAAGTGATACAATGCTACTAGCACATACAAACCACCCATTACTTTATTAATCTGTGCCAGATTTAGTTTAAAATAACGAATAAGTTTGTTACCGAGTAACATATAGCACAGCATTACTAACAACGTACCAATAGCATTAAACATTACAAATGGCAAGAATGTAGAAACATTCATGTCGAACTTTATCAGGCCATTTAATAGCACACCTGCTACAATCCAAAATGGCATTTGCTGTGGATGAACAATGATACTAAACACACCTCTAAACACAGTGTTTTGTTGCGCTGCTTTTGTGTCTTTCCTATTTTCAAACACCATCCACAAACCCATCATTAAAATGAGTATAAATGATACCAGTTCTATAATTGCGTACCATGTTGAATTAATATGTAAACTACCTAAAAAATATAGTGAGATACCGCAATACATACTTTCGAACAACACAATTAACAGTAGCATTGACCAAAGCAACTTATACTGCTTGCTGGCATACAAATGGACCACCATTAAGTTAATATTACCTGGAAACAGATAGCCGTAAAACCCAATTAAAATACCAATGCTACTCATGCTTGCAAGGCTTGTTGTTTAAATACTTTTTCTAGTTGTTTGGTTTTCTTGTAAGCTTGGTAAGACATAAAAGGAACGCCCTCTTGTTCGTTTGCTCGAGCCGCATCAAACAACATTTTAAAATGCTGCATCAATACTTTTTGTGCTTTAAAAAAAGAGAACCCTGGGTGGTAAATATGGGCCGGTTCTGCACCAGCACCATTGAGTTCTAAAATAGAAAAATTTTGCTGCATTTTCAAGTCTTCAATACTCGCGCAACGCAAGTCAAATCTACCAAAATAAAACCCTTCAATATTCTTACTAATCGCATCTATGGCATTGGTTAGTGCATCATCTACAATGTGGTTAAAGTCAATAAACATCGTTCCTAATACATGATTTCCATAAGGTACTAGTATTTTTTCTTCACCCAATGGCAGTACCATAGCAAAGTCAACACTATTCTCTCTTTTAAGCCGTTGATATTGCAAAAATGCACGATCATTTTTTTTAATTAATGTACTAATAGTAGACAAGCCGTCACCAACAACTGAGAGCAATTTTTTGTAAGTAACCGATGTAATCATCCCTTTGTTACTATGTGGATGGCGATAATAAAACACACTTAACTCTACTGGATAATCGATATAAGATTGCACTAGAAAAGGGATATTGGTATTGGTTTTATACTGTACTAATTCAGTGAAGCTATTAATCTTTTTTACACGCCAACCACGTTCGCCCCTATCTGGTTTTGCAATTATGGGAAACTCAATATTAGCAGCAATCATTCTCGCTTCTATTATTGTCGAAACATCTTTTGGCATTACCAAAATAGTATTGGGAAAATAATGTTTAGGCATTAACTGAAAAATACTCCATTTACTTTCGAAGAACATACCACCAGTTTCTATACTAGGATTTGATGCAGAAAAAAAGAAAAATGACCTTGCTTTGATAGCCAGATAGGTGTAATAAAAACCTAGAGGAAAATACACCACCCACATAGGCCAATATTCCCAGCTACAAAGCTTAATGTAAAATGATTTAAATTTAAATATGGAATTTAGGTAAGTCATAAAATATTTTGTTACACCAATTCTTTTAAATCTAATATGGCTATATTTTTTCTAGTATTTAAAAAATCATGATAGCGTATATTAGCCGTCTTAGCTAGTGTTATGAATGTATAGCTGAGCGTTTGCATCGTAGCACTTCTATTGATCAAAAAGCCATTATTAGCATCATCAACCGACGCAAAAAAACTAAGAATAGATTGCTCTGAAATTTCATGATGAGCTGCTAACCATTGTTTAAATAATTGGCTTCTTGTTACCTTAGCAGCTGCATTGTACAATGTTGCCGATGACCATATATAAGTCTGACAAACATCTAAGCGAATATTGTGTTTTAGCTGCCCATCCCAAACCAATTGATATAAATGATTATCTGCAAAAACAATCAAAGTAAATGGTTCTATATCCCTTAAATCCATGCTTAACCAATCGCTTACAGGGTCAACTACAGCTAGTAATTCTTTTACAATTAAGCCTCTGCTTTGTCTATAACTAGTTTGCCTTATATGATTTTCAAATCCACCGTTTAACAAGATAATGACATTACCAAATTCATTTGCGCCAACCCATGTACCACCAGCTTCTGCATCTAACGGCGCAACATAATCAACACCATGGTTTGTATACAAAGCTGGTGCTATTGCCGTTTGCCTTAACGGGCTTTCATCTCTTAATGAAGCAAAACAAGGCTGACTATTATTTGGCAAAAAAACAACTGTACACATAGATGATTATTTAACAATTAAAACCCAACTCTTGTACCAATTACTACCGACAACGCTTTAGGTTTACTATTCTGTACTGCAATATTGGCTGACCAAAACGCTGCATCTATATATAAGGTTTGCAATACTTTAGATGAAGTATTAAACCCAAATCGCAAACCCTCTTTTAAATACACCCCTTGCATCCGTGTTACCTCTTGCAACACAATACCAGTAGCTGAATTTACTGTCAATCTTGGCTCACCAATATTAGCATAACCAACACCAACATATGGTGATAAGAATAATTTATCAGACTTAATTATAGCAATATTTCTACCTACATTAAAGCCTATTAAAAACACAGAACTATTGGTATGCTGAAATAAATAATCAGAATGAATATCTTTTATTTGTTGATTATATTTTACAGCATTAAAATCTAGTACAAACTGTGTGAAATAATATTTTCTAAACCGATATTCAATCCCGGAATTGATAGCCACTGAATTTTGATACGCATGTGCAAATGTTGACCTTGGCACAAATACACCAGCAGCTGTGGTAAAATATAACTTACTACTATCCTGCGCCGGTAAAGTCATACTACAACTAATTAAAATTATTATTAAAACAATACATTTAGCAGTTCGCATGATTAATTATTAAAGGTTGCTTGATATTTAATGGTAGAATATGCCATACCAAATTGGTTATCTACAACTTCTAATTTCATTTCTATTAACGCCACTTTTATTAACGCCAGGTGATGAATCGTATGTTCAGTATTATACACAATTTCTCTAAAATAAGTAGTGCTTACAATGGGTGTTGTCCTGTCTCCAATTTCTTCTACCACCATGGCTAATAATTTATCTGGCATTCTTAAATGCGCATCTATTGTATCTAATACAGATACAGCAAATGTTCTATCTATTTCTAACGCAAGATTACGTTTACGATTTACATAATCAACCTTACTATTTTGATACCCAGTAATAGCGCATTGCAATAGTTCAATAATATGCCTAGTATGACCACCAATGCTGGCGTTACCTAAATGCTCAATTTTATGTGTGTATTGCGCATCTTGCAATGTTTGTAATAGCTTACTAAGCGATTGTAGTTGTTGTGATAGTTGCAAAAAAATCATAAAAACAGTTTTCAGTTTAATAATGCAGAACCGAACAAATGGTTAAAGGCTACACAGTGGATGGAAATATATTTATAGCTTGTAAAATCTGGAGATCCCGGTATGGTATACACTTGATTGCCATTGGTAGATTTCAATGATCCTAAATCAATAAAATTGACAGGCATTGCTTCTTTAGATACAAAAACATGTAATGCAGGCCCATTAGACACATTGAAATTGCTAAGCTGTAATACAAATACGTTGGCAGCTGTTTTATAAATTTCTGCCTTGCCACTGGTACTGCCATAAGGACCAGAATTAAAGCTACCAGCGTATTTTAATACAGTAGTTGTATCGTTACCACCATTGGTTCCTCCACCGCCATTTGTTAAGGTATCTGTAATAACTTCGTTCAAGGTAACTGTTGGTGCTAATTGTTCTTTTTTACATGCTATAGCAATTACTACCATTAACAAAATCATAAACACGTAACGCATAATTGTTAAGTTTTAAAAATGATAAATTAATTCTGGTGACAGTACAAACGAACGTGTTAAACCATCTGGGCGAATATCTCTTATTACAAATGGTACACCACCTGTAATACCTAGTGAAAATGTCGAACTTGGTTTGTACCAAGCAGAAAAAGTACCATTCAACGTTAATCCATCAGAGCCTTGCAAAGCGATAGGTTTGTTGCTGACATTACCATCTATATAGGTATCTTTTCCTAAATGATAAATACTTAAAAGACCTATGTTTAATTGCCATTTTTTAGTGGTTGCAATATCATAGCCCACTCTCAACAATACATCGGCTTTACGGTTAAAATCGTTACTTGGCGAATATTTTGCAGCATCAGCAGTACCCCAATAAATAGGTAAAAAAGTATTCCGATTAGTGCCCGTAAGTGGCTGCTGAATGGCAGTAGCCAATAACCATCTGTGATTAGTAATGGACACACCTGCAATGATATCTACCGTACCAAGGCTGCTTTGATATTGCATAGGAAGGGGTTTATTACCAGTCTTTATATCACCAAGATTGAGTGGAAACTTTCCCCCGAGAATAAAAGAAGTTAACCATCTACTGGTTGTTTTAGGGCTATAAATACCTGATAAAAAACCATCCCCCAAACCAAAAGCAGTACCTAAATTACCAGACGCATAGTTGGCAGTGAGCCTAGCTTGCAAAGCCCATTGTCTATTTAATCTAATATCATATTGGATACCAGGGGTAAATACATATACCGATTCATCGCCAATTCCATTTGCTAAAATAATTGTAAGATTTTGACTCTTTAAAAATATAGAGTCTGCGCCATGAGGTTTAATATTACCGAGGGTACAAAAGCCAGCATCACTGCAACCTTGTGCGATGATGTTTGCCGAAGGCGCTAATAAAATAATCAATAAAACAACAATTGTTTGGCGCATGATTAGTTCTTTTTTACAAGTTTATTGTACAGCGCAATACCTTCTTTTCTATGAATGAATAGGATTGCTAAGCAACATACTAATACCACAATTGCCAACATAAATAATTGTCCGCCGTCGCCCTTAGATTCAATACCAATAACCAATAAATGCGATAGAATAGCACCACCCATTAATCCCACACCTAAAAAAGCACCGATAAATGCTGTAACTGGAATCAATAATAAAATGCCAGTAATTAATTCTATAACACCGGTACCAATTCTACCCCAAGGCTCTGCACCAAGTTTGGTAAATAATTCAACCGATTCTGGATGACCAGTAAATTTAAAATATAAGGTTTGTAGTAAAATAGCGGCTGCAGCAATGCGCAAAAGCCATGAAACGATGGTGGTAGTTTTGTTCATGATGGTTAGTTTTGAATTTGTGATTTGAATGATTGAAATGCTGAAGCAATCAACAATTAATTTACTTAAACTTCGATACCCAATTCATATCAGCTTTTGACTTTAAACTGCCTTCATCTTTGTTCCATTTGGTCAATGTATTATTTACCCATGAGTGATAAAATAAATATAATTTACCCCCAACTATTTTAAACGTTTGCGGATCAATTGCTACTTTCTCATTAGTGGCGCCCATTGCATATGCACACCAACCACCATATTGCGGTTCATACTTTTTGGGATCTTTTATAAATAGGTCTTTATTGGCAGCATTTGTAAAATTGTAAGTTATGCCTTCTACTGTGGCAACAAATTGCGTATTACCTTTTATAGCTTTATTTTGAGTAAAATATGCCACAGGATCGTAACCTTGAATAGCCAAGCCTTTTTCTACATTAAATTGCTTAACTCTGCTATCAGCTTGCGCATTTGAGATATTTAATGTAATTATCGAAAGTAGTATTACTGAAAAAATTTGTTTCATTGTTGGTTTGTTTTCACTAAAAACGGAGATGCAAACGAATCCTTACAACTTATCTGGATTTTTGTTTTTTTTAACAGTTATATCATTTTCAAAAATAAATTCATTGCCATGAAACTTTTTATTGAAATTGATTGTATGTTTTCTTACTAGTAAACGTCATAGAACCTTAATGCTGCCAGAGCAACTAATAACCACTGATCTATCTCACTAAATAGTAAAAATGCTTCAAAAAATTTTCAAAAAATCGATGTCTATATTTTTTATAATACTTCTACTGTGGTTAGTTATAGCACAAAGCTGTATGAAAATGAGGACAAGAGATTCTGATGCGAAGGCGCAGTTTTCAAAATCTTGTATCGATTTACAGCTTACAACATTTACTACTAACAATTTCAAACTGCATTATGCCAAAACTGGCAACGATAGCCTACCTACCCTATTTTTTGTACATGGATCACCAGGTAGTTGGGATGCATATAAAACTTATTTGCAGGATAGTGATTTACTGAAAAAATATCGTATGGTTGCTATTGATAGACCGGGATTTGGCTATAGCCAGTTTGGTGATGCAAAAAATTTACAAGGTCAATCAGCTATTATTAGCCCATTACTCAAGTATATTGATAATGGTAAACCTCTATATATAGTTGGGCATTCTTTAGGCGGGCCATTAGCTGTAAAGTTAGTCGCGGATAATCCGCATACTTTCACTGGCATGGTATTGCTAGCCGCTGCAGTAGACCCGGCCGAAGAGCCTAAAGAAAAATGGCGTGGTATATTGTACCATACGCCATTATCATATTTAATGCCAGGCGCATTCAGACCAAGCAATACAGAAATTTGGTATTTAAAAAAAGATTTAGCCCCTCTGGCTACACAATTTGCCTGTATTACTTGCGATGTTTGGATTATTCATGGTGACAAGGACAGTTTTGTACCCGTTGGTAATGCGGCTTATGCAGCCAAGATGCTAATCAATGCAAAATCTGTTACGACGAAAATTTTACCTGGCGCACCACACTTTATCCCTTGGGAACCATGGTATAAGGATGTGAAAGCTGTATTACTAGACATTAATAAGTAGAATACATTTATAATGCATAAAAAGCCTTAATGGTATGAGCCACATGATCCATTTGTGCTTTTGTTAATTCGGGATATAGAGGTAAAGACAAAATCTCGTATTGGTATTGATGACTAATGGGGAAATCTTGTGCTTGATGACCAAGATATTTGTAGGCTTGCAATTCAGGCAAAGGTGTAGGATAATGAATCACTGTTTCTATTCCTTTGTTTTTTAAAAATCTAGCCAAATCATCTCGCTTTTTACACCGAATTACATACAAATGAAACGTATGTTTCGATGCTGGTCTTACTACTGGCAGTACAATCTCTTGAATACCTTCCAGCAATTGGTTATAGTAAGCTGCATTCGCAATTCGTTGTGCTGTCCACCTAAATATGTATGGTAATTTGGCCAATAGAATTGCCGCTTGCAAGCCATCCATTCGAGAGTTAATCCCTTCGATTTGGTGTTGGTATTTTACCAATGCACCATGCCTTGCATACATCCTGCATTTTTTAGCCAACGCATCATCATTAGTAAGAATACAACCTGCATCTCCATAAGCACCGAGGTTTTTTCCAGGATAAAAACTAAATGCAGATGCATTACCAATTGTGCCAGCAAATTGACCATTATATTCAGAAAAATGAGATTGGGCGCAGTCTTCAATAATATACAATTGATGCCTTGCAGCAATGGCTCTTATTGCATCCATGTCACAAACTTGACCATGTAAATGAACAGGTATAATAGCTTTGGTGCGAGCCGTAATCTTTGCTCCAATTAATGCATCATCAATCGTATAATAATCTGGGTGACAATCTACAAACACAGGCTTAGCGCCAGTTTGCGTAATGGTTTCACTACTACTAATCCAACTATTGGTAACAGTGATCACTTCATCACCTGCGCCAATACCAAGCATTTGCATAATAATATACAAAGCATCCGTACCATTAGCACAGCTAATACAATATTTAACGCCATTGAGCTTGGCAAATTCCGTTTCAAATTGTTGAATATATTTTCCACCAATAAAAGCTGTTTCTGCAATCACAGATGCAATTGCCATATCAATATCTTGCTTGATAGATTGGTATTGTGCTGTCAAATCAACAAATGGAATATGCATTAAGTGAAGAGTGAAAAATGAATAATGAACAATTATTTGACTTCTATTTGTTCTACTTACATAAAAAATTAGCTGTTACCTTGTCAAAAAGCTCTTAAAAATTTGGCAGGATTACCTGCATAAATACCTGGCTTTGTAATATTTTTTGTAACAACAGCACCAGCACCAATGACCACATGATCACATATAGATACTGGCAAAATGGTAGCGTTGCTACCAATTGATACGTAGCTACCAATAGTTGTAGATTGCCATAAAGACTTGTCGCCATTTG
>JAYWCY010000160.1:0-3605 GCA_043780175.1 Chitinophagales bacterium | reverse complement strand
ATTTGGTGATAGCCAGTTGCTGAAACTGTTGAGGGTACAAGGTTTCAAAATCGGCACCGCTGCAAATGCAAATGATATCAGCTTGCAGCGTGTTATCAGCCATCCATACTTTGCCAGTTTCTACATTGGTAACTGCCTTGCCCCAAATAAATGTTACATCTAAATATTCTGCTAAGTATTGTGCTACCGTTGTAATAGCTACACGCGGATCAATAATAGTTTCTGTAGCACTATACAAACCGCCCAATAAGCCATTGCCGTTAACCCCATTATATTTTAAAAGAATATAATTTTTATCTAATAAGGCTACGGGTCTACCACTCTTTACAAAAGTAGTATACACCTCTTGCAACACCTGCCATTCATCTTGGTGATGTGCTACGTGCAAGCTACCAACTTCATCGTACCATAAGCCAATACTATCGGCAATTTCTTTCCAAATTGTTTTACTGCGTAACGCTCTGTTATACAACTGCCCATCAGGTTGCCCAATAGGCCAAAGCATCCCAAAGTTTCTTATAGAAGCACCAACTGCTTGTTGCGTTCTTTCGATAACTGTAACAGTAAAACCCTTTAAACTTAATGCCCTGGCTGTGGCTAACCCTACAATACCTGCACCTACTACAATAGCTGTTTTATTTTGTACCATGATTTGAATTGACTTTCTTAAATAATTGATGGTGCATCGTTAAACTTACTGCAATAAGTAATATGCCAACAATACTAGCCGTATAAAATAAGCATGAGAAAAAGCTAACCCAACTGTATTTAATGGTTATAAACTCTTTTACCAATAACACTATTACTGTGCCCAAATAACCAAACGCATCTGCTATATACATTACAAAACCAACGTTGGCTTGTATTTTATAGGTTGATAACATACGCTCGAAATACAAACAATTATAAGGCAAATAAGCTAGGTAAATACCTGTTGTAGCTAAAAGCATCCAAGTAATTGGCAAAATAAGGCCAGCAGAATACAGCAACGTAACAACAGCAGATAAAACAACACCTATTATAATAATATAATGAGCAGTTACAAACGCTTTATAATTGTTTTTTATTAAAAAGAAGCCACCAACAATAGCTAGTACAATTAACGAAATAGTGGTACTTGTTTGTGCAAATATGCCTGCATTGTTTTGGTAGCCGGTTTCTATCCAAAGTTCATTAGCAAAGTCTTCGCAAAAATCTCTAACAATGGTAAATACTGCGTAAGCAATTACAACAGGCGTCATTGCCCAACCAAATGTTTTAATAAAAGCAAGACGCTCTTGCTTAGTCATTGGTTTACGTTCTGTACGATGTGCAATGTCATCAGTAGATGGTGGTGGCGACTGCCTAATTAACCAAACCGTTACCAATAACGGTAATACAAAAAAAGCTCCCGCTACAAAGGGCATCCACCAATCGGTAATGTGACATTGTAGCAATAGCCACTTACCTACTGTTTTTGCCAAGCCAGAGGCAAATATGAAGCTAGTAGCCAAAAAAGCTCCCATTATTTCGGTAGTTTTTCTGCCCTCTAAAAAACCAAATACCAGCCCAAACACCATACCCAACGGAAGCCCATTTACAAACATGCAAATGATATTGTATGGTGCAGGAATGATGGCAAAACCTAATAGCGATAACCAAGCAATACCTATAAATAATATAATGTATAACGCTCTTCTTTGGGGTTGCATTGCAGATATAAAACGAATGCCTAAAAATTTACTAATCATATAACCAATTACTTGAGCAATTACCAAACAGACTTTGTAAGATATGCCAAGAAAAAAAATATTGGTATACGTTGCAACAGTATAGGGCTTTCTAAAACCATACATGCAAGAGTAAATAATAAAGGCACTAAACGACATGTGGCATACAATGGCCAAAGGCGTTCTATTGAGCCACTGCTTAAAGGTTGCTTCGTTTTTTGGAGATAATAATATTTGCATTACAACGGCCTCAATTGTTAGTTGTTAATAGCACTACCCAGTAAATGTATTACCATCATATGTCTATATTTTACTAATGATGGTAAAGGTTGACGTTCCACTTTTGCTTGCTCGTCCCACCTTCGTAAAGCAATATATTTATCGGATAATGGATCATTTTCGAAAGCTAAGGCTTCGCTCGCCGTCATAATACCACCCTGATGGATAAGTGTATTTTTACTAGCTTCTGATAATAAATTATAATAATCGGGGTATTTAAAAGTTAGGTACCGTTTAGCTTCTACATGGCTGGCTACCATCTTGGCAATATTATTTGAGAAGCCTTTGTTTTTTAAAAATTCACCCCCAATTTTTTCATGGTTAATAATACCAAACCTATCCATATGTTGCAAACCAGCTTCTGGTTTAGCAAATTCGCAAAGATGGCCAATATCATGAAAAAATGCTGCCAAAATGGTATCTCTTTCTGCACCACTAGCTTCTGCTAATTCTGCACACTGGCACATATGTTCAATTTGAGAAACTGGCTCCCCGATATAATCTTCATTGCCATATTTTTCATAAAGCGCTATTATTTCGTCGGCTGTTTGCTGAATGCGTTGCTGTTGTTGCATGTAAGTCATCTAAGTAATTTTAAAAAAATATTTATATACTAGTTAATATTTATCCGTTTAATTATTATTGGCAATAATGCATGCAGATTATTAATGATAAAATCTGGGTTTGCAGATTGTAATTGCTGAACGGTGTGGGCACCTGTAGTAATACCGATTGAGAAGCCACAACCTGCATTTTTCCCTTCCTCAATATCAATAGCAGAATCGCCAACTTTTACAACAAATGCCGCATCGGTAATGTTTTGCTGCTGCATTGCCAAGTATATCATATCGGGCATTGGTCTATTATTTAGCACATCTGATGCCGTAACTAACCCATCAATTTGGCTACCTATTTGCCAGCCTAATTTTGCAAGTAATAACTCTGCCGTTTCTCTATTATAGCCAGTATTTAATACCACCTTTATACCCAGCGTTCGCAGTTCAATAAACAAATCTATTGCACCTATTTGTGGCTTGATTGATAGATCATTGTATGCATCTGTCAAATATTTTAAAAAGTATTGAAAAGCAGTATTGGTTACCTCGTTATTTACAACACCGCACGCCAACAAAATATCTTTAATAGCCTTTAATTTTTCTTTACCTGCACCATGTAGTAACACGCTCTCTAGAGTTACATCAACGCCTGCTTCATTGATAGCTTTGTACAATGTTTTGTACACCACATTATCTTCATCTACAGTAGTGCCTGCCATATCAAAAACCACCATTTTAATCATTTCGTATCTATTTATTTGTTGAACTCTTTTTTAATATCGTCTGTTTTATCCATCGCAGGGCCTTGCATTATTTTACGCCAATTAATGGGGCGATGGTATTTTTCCATAGCTTGATTAACATCAAAAATTCTTGGGTCATGCTGTTCTAAAGTATATGGAGTAAAATCTGGTTTATTGGTAAAAAAATCTTGTAGTAACGATGCTGTTACATCGTATTGGTTAACATATGGCACGCCCAAAATATTATAAATAGTTTTTAGAATAGCCCCAAAGTTGGCATGTGTATGGCTTACATAACCACGTTTTACATAAGGCCC
>JAYWCY010000159.1:0-2124 GCA_043780175.1 Chitinophagales bacterium | reverse complement strand
ATGAAAATTCAAGACTACTGTATTAAAATAGAAATAGACTGGCTTGGAAATGTAAAACTTCTATCATGATAAAACGTACCCTACAAATAGGTAGCCCCTGCCACTTAAAATGTGCCAATAGTCAGTTGGTGGTAAGCTATAGCCATGTGAAAGGTCAAGAAGATAAACCCGATAAAACTGTGCCGATAGAAGATATTGGCATACTGGTGCTGGAGCATCAGCAAATAAGCATTACACACTATTTGCTAGACCAATTAGTAAGTAACAATGTGGCAGTTATTACCTGTAACGATACCCACCACCCCACAGGCATGTTATTACCGCTAGAAGGGAATACGGTACAAAGCGAACGTTTTAGATACCAAATAGAGGCAACAGAACCACTAAAAAAGCAATTGTGGCAGCAAACAGTGAGGGCGAAAATTAGCAATCAGGCTGCCGTGTACCGAAAATGGAACTATAACGACAAAGTTTTACTAGGACTTGCCAATAGTGTGTTAAGTGGCGATAGCAATAATAACGAAGCCACCGCAGCGGCCTATTACTGGCAAAATTTGTTTCCACCAACGTGGTTATTTTTTAGGCGGCGAGATGGTGTGCCACCCAATAATTTACTAAATTATGGCTATGCCATTTTAAGGGCTACCATGGCACGGGCCATTGTGGGTGCAGGTTTGCTGCCCACGTTTGGCATATTTCACCGAAACCGCTACAATGCCTACTGCCTAGCAGATGATATCATGGAACCTTATCGCCCATTTGTAGATATCATAGTAAGGGGCATAGTAGATGAAACGAGTATTGTAGATGTGCTAACGCAGGACTTTAAAACACGCTTACTACAGGTGTTGACTACGGATGTATTGCTAAATGGAGAGAAAAGTCCACTAATGGTGGCCACACAACGCACAGCCGCATCGCTAGCCAAATGTTTTGCTGGTGAACAACGAAAGATTTTGTATCCAGAACTACCATGATATTTCACACAAAGGGCACTAAGAATACTAAGTACACAAAATAAATTTCAATAAATGATGCTAATTCAAATAGGCAATAAAAAAGAAAACCTTTAGTGTACTTAGTATCCTTTGTTACGTTGTGAGAAATATGCTATCATGAAACAGGAACGCCTAAACGCTTATCGCATTATGTGGGTACTCGTATTTTTCGATTTACCAACTGATACCAAAAAAGACCGAAAAGCCGCAGGTGACTTTAGGAAAAAAATTTTGGCTGATGGCTTTGCTATGTTTCAATTCTCTATTTATTTACGGCATTGCGCCAGTATGGAAAATGCCACAGTACATATAAAACGGGTTCAAAAATTATTACCAGAAAAGGGGCATATAGGTATTATGACCATTACTGATAAACAATTTGGCATGATGAAAATATACCAAGGTAAAAAGCCGGCAATAGCGATGGATGTACCACAGCAATTAGAATTGTTTTAATATCGGCAAGCTGCTGTACGAAGGATCTACCGAACTTTTGTATCTTAACTGGAGAGATTCTTCCTTCGTCAGAATGACAATGAGATTTTTCGTTCCTCAAAATGACATAACTATGAAACCAATAGGCACGCATAATTACTACATATACCTTGTAACCAATAAAAACAAAACAGTATTATACACAGGCGTAACCAATAACTTACAAGCAAGGCTGCAACAACATTATACCAATGCGCAACCATTTACACACAAATCTTTTGCTGGTAAATACAATGCCTATAACCTGCTGTACTACGAAAGATTTGAATACATACAACATGCGATAGCAAGAGAAAAGGAAATTAAAGGTTGGCTAAGAAGTAAAAAAGAGGCCTTAATAAATACCACTAACCCAAAATGGCGATTTTTGAATGAAGATATTGGATTGTCATTCTAACATGTCATTCGCAGGCACGAAGCATCTGCCGAAAGATGGTACAAAGCCAAACCTGCCAAGTAACAGCCTACAGCGGCACAATGCCCATCAGATTCTTCCTTCGTCAGAATGACAAAAAGCCGCGCAGAAACAATATCTGAGCGGCTTTTTAATTGATTTTTTACATTCTATGAAATACCGAAAACCTTACTATCATTGAGTTGTAGCCAAATCTGTTGGTATCAAAGAACGTTA
>JAYWCY010000158.1:0-3607 GCA_043780175.1 Chitinophagales bacterium | reverse complement strand
ATATTACCCTTACTTCATTCAATAATTTTTAAAGGTGCTTGGTTTTAACACGCTATAAAATGCAGGTATTGTATCGTTGATGTATGATGGGACGATTCTTTTTTTTAAACTAAAAATACCCAAAAAGCACTTTATTTCTCGCATAACTAAATAGAGCGTTAATTGGCATAAATAATTAATGAGTTTTTTATAACGCTGCAACGCATTCTTCTGCAAAACCGAAGCTAAGCGTCATTCCTGCACCGCCTAATCCATTGAAAACATATACATCTTTATCGGGTTGTAAAAACACATCCGTATCGCCATTGGTCATTTTAGGGTAAATGCCATGCCAAGATTGAATAAGCTGCCAATTATTTGTAAGCGCAAATTGATTCAAATAATTCATTACCATTGTATTAATAAATGCCTTATCAAATGGATCGAATGTGAGGCCATACTCGTGACTATCTCCTACCGTTAATTCACCCTTATCATTTTGTGATACCATGACATGGATACCCCATTTTAAATAGTCACTCATATCGGCTTCGTAACGGGCTTTTAATTGTGGCAAGGAAGCCGCAGCTTTAAAACTATTGTAATGAATTAAAGATAAGCCACCGCACAATGAAACGCCCATTCTATCACTTGGTGTGTTGGTAGCAAAGCGCATCATTTGTAACTTACATTTAGTAATTGCAAATTGCTGAAACTGCTGTGGATAAAGCGTTTCGAAGTCGGCTCCACTGCAAATACATACCACATCGGCTTGTAGCATCTCATCAGCCATCCACACTTTGCCAGTTGCAACTTCGGTAACTGCTTTACCCCAAATAAATTGTACATCTAAATATTCTTCAAGGTATTTTGCAACAGTAGCAATCGCTTCACGTGGGTCAATAATCATTTCAGTAGCACTATACATACCACCCAATAAACCAGTGCTATTAATGCCATTGTATTTTGAAAGAATCGTATGCTTGTCTTGCAAAGTTACAGGTCTGTTACTTCCGTTAAAAGCTGCATGTAGCTCTTGTAATACCTGCCACTCATCTTGATGGTGTGCTACGTGTAAGCTACCCACTTCATCATACCATAATCCTGTACTATCAGCAATATCTTTCCAAATGGCTTTACTGCGCAAAGCTCTATTGTATAACTTTCCGTCTGGCTGACCAATAGGCCAAAGCATTCCAAAATTTCTTATTGAAGCACCAACCGCTTGGTATGACCGTTCAATAATTGTAACGCTAAATCCTTTTAAACTTAATGCTCTAGCAGTTGCCAAGCCTACAATACCTGCACCTACTACAATGGCCAATTTATTTTGCAACATGATTGGAATTAACTGATGACTTAAATAATTGATGATGTATGATTAAACTAGCTGCTATTAAAATCACCCCAACTAAACTTGCAGCATAAAACAAAAACGAAAAGAAACTTACCCAACTATATTTTATGGTTATAAACTCTTTTACCAATAAAACAATAACAGTACCTAAGTAGCCAAAGGCATCGGCGATATACATTACAAAACCAACATTGGCTTTTATTTTATAGGTAGATAACAAACGCTCGAAATACAAACAATTAAACGGTAAGTAGGCCAAGTACATGCCTGTAGTACCAAGCAGCATCCAAGTAATTGGTGAGATAATATTGGCACTATACAACAGTGTAACCACCGCAGACATTATCACACCAAATATAATCACATAATGTGTTGCAACAAATGCCTTGTAATTACTTTTAATTAAAAAAAAGCCACCAACAATAGCTAGAACAATTAAGGATATAATTACACTGTTTTGTGCAAAAATACCAGCATTGTTTTGGTAACCTGTTTCTATCCATAAATCATTGGCAAAATCCTCGCAAAAGTCTCTTACAATTGTAAAAACAGCGTAGGCAATTACCACCGGCGTTACTGCCCAGCCAAATGTTTTAATAAAAGCGATACGTTCAGTTTTTGTCATTGGCTTGCGCTCTGAGCGATGCAAAATATCATCGGTTGATGGTGTTGGTGATTGCTGAATAAGCCAAACCGCAACTAATAGTGGTATCACAAAAAAAGCACCTGCGGCAAAAGGCATCCACCAATCGGATATATGGCATTGTAGCAAAAACCATTTGCCAACTGTTTTTGCCAAACCAGACGCAAATATGAAGCTTGTAGCCAAAAAAGCACCCATTATTTCGGTTGTTTTTCTGCCTTCCAAAAAGCCAAATACGAGCCCAAACACCATACCCAAAGGCAAGCCATTTACAAACATGCAAATGATATTGTATGGCGCAGGTATTATAGCAAAACCCAATAACGACAACCAAGCAATACCTATACAAATTACAATGTAGGTAGTACGTTTTTGAGGCTGCATGGTAGATATCAATCGAATACCAATAAACTTACTCATCATATATCCAATAACCTGTGCTACCACTAAGCATACTTTATAAGATATCCCAAGAAAATAAATATTTGTAAATGTTGCCACAGTATATGGCTTTCTAAACCCATACATACATGAATAAATAACAAATGCACTCAGCGACATATAGCATACAACAGCCAATGGGCTTTTATTGAGCCACTTTTGAAAGCTGAAATCTGCTTTGTGAAATAGAAATTCATGCATTGTAATAGCCACTTATTGATTATGAATTGCGCTATCTAATAAATGCATGATCATCATATGCTTGTATTTTGCTAAATCTGGCAGAGGCTGGTTTTCTACCTTTGCTTGCTCATCCCATCTACGCAAAGCAATATATGTATCGCACAATGGATCGCTTTCAAAAGCAGCAGCTTCGCTTGGTGTCATAATACCACCTTGATGTAGCAACGTATTTTTACTGGCTTCAGATAGTAGGTTGTAATATTCAGGATCTTTAAAAGTTAGATAACGTTTTGCTTGTACATGGCTCGCTACCATTTTAGCAATATTTTCAGAAAAGCCTTTGCTGCGCAAATAGTTACCACCTAGTTTTTCATGATCTACAATGCCAAATCTATCCATATGTTGCAAGCCTTCTTCTGGTTTTGCAAACGCACACAAATGTCCAATATCGTGAAAAAAAGCAGCCAAAACAGTTTCAGTATCGGCACCACTCGCTTCAGCAAGTTCCGCGCACTGACACATATGCTCTATTTGCGATACTGGTTCGCCAATATAATCTTCATTACCATAGTTTTTATATAATGTAATGATGTCATCACTGATTCTATGAATTTGTTGCTGTTGTTCCATGTAAGTCATTACAATGCCAGTTTTTTTGGTAATAAATTGCTCGTTCAATATTCAATAGAGATGCATAGGATATTGGATTAAAAATTGAATGCATCTTAAATGATAACTTATAAGCTATTTATAATAGGTATTAAAGCTGCTAGGTTATTAATAATATAATCTGGCTTTGCCGATTGTAATTGGTTGACGGTATGTGCACCGGTGGTAATACCAATAGACAAACCGCAGCCAGCATTTTTCCCTTCTTCGATATCAATTGCAGAATCGCCAACTTTAGCAACTAATGCCGCATCTGTAATACCTTGCTGTTGCATAGCTAGGTATATCATATCGGGTAATGGTCTATTATGTATTACATCTGATGCTGTTACTAA
>JAYWCY010000157.1:0-6152 GCA_043780175.1 Chitinophagales bacterium | reverse complement strand
GATAAATTTGTAGCAGATTTAGCACCTATTGGTAAAAATAAAATAGGGCTAAAGGGTAGAAAAACAACAACCTATAAAAATATAATGGTGAACGATAGTTCTGTTATTTATGAACTTGATAAAACGAAAGCGGTAGAAAAAATTGAGCTTGTACAAAATCATAGACAAGACTCAGATACTTTTTGGATAAAAAACAGGCATGAGGAACTCTCGAAATCTGAGCAAAGCGTTTATAAATTATTGGATACGCTTACCAATAATCCTACTTATATAGGCTATAGAAACACCCTTCAATTTATAGCAAGGGGGACAAAAGATATTGGTAATTTTCGTATCGGGCCATGGTTTTATTGGGTAAGTGGCAATAAATATGAGGGAACAAGAATGCGTTTCGATTTAGCTACCAACAAAAATTTTGATAAACATTGGTACTTACATGGTTACTTGGCTTATGGCTTTAAAGACCAACAGTTTAAAGGTAAGGCAGAGGTAAAATATCTATTACATAGTCAGCCATGGGGTTATATCAACCTGTCTTACCGTAACGATATGGAAAATGGTCAAACATATTATGACCAACTTGCTAACGACAATTTATTTGCCGCAGCTTTAAGACGCGGTGGTGTTATACAAAAGTTTCAAAGAGCAGAAGAAAAGAAAATTGAATATTACCAAGAAACTAATAAAGGCTGGGGTTTTGGATTAACGGTTTTGCAAAAACAAGTAGAACCATTAACCAATTTGCCCGACCAGAAATTCATTACCACGCCAAATGCGTTTACCACCTTTGAAACCAGTGTTCGCCTGCGTTATGCCTATGCAGAACGTACTTTAGAAAGCAACTTTAGCCGCATTAGTTTGGGTAGCGATTTTCCTATTATAGATTTTACCTATACCCACGCTTTTTCTGGAGTATTAAACAGTGGCAACCAGTACGATAAGATGAATATTTCTATCAGAGATTTTTTAAAAGTAGCGCCTTACGGCAAAATTTATTATAACCTTTTTGCTGGCAAAGTATTTGGTACTGCCGCTTATAGCTTCTTAGATATTTTGCCAGGTAATGAAGCACGTTACTTCAACCGTCAGGCATTTAACCTCATGAACCGCTATGAGTACATTGCAGATAACTATGCAGGCTTTAACCTTGAGCACAATGTAGGTACAGGTTTGTTTCGTTTTACAGCACTAACTCGCAAGCTAAAATGGCGTCAATTGTGGACAGCTCGTGGTGTAGTTGGTAGCCTTTCTGATGAAAATAAACAGCTCAATTTTGTAGGTGGTTATCCCTTTAAAAGCCTAGATAATAAAATGTATTTAGAGCTTGGTACAGGCATCGATAATATATTTCAATTCTTCCGGGTAGATTTTGTCTGGCGTGTTTTATCGCCATCACCAAACGCCGAGAAAGTAAACAATTTTGGTGTTTTTGGCAGCTTTCATTTTTCGTTTTAAATATTTATTCCTCGCAACGAAACGAAGGCGGCAAAGAATACGAAGGTGTGTTTTTCGAACTTGAGCAGTTATTTTACCTGATCGTTACCGTTATTTGCCTACGTACACCAAAATAAGATACCCGAGTAACTTTTAAGCAATGTTCGAAGACTAGCTAGTGAGCACTCCTAGATATTTGATGGTTAAGCGATAGCCACTAGCACCATTACTTTTGCCCTTAGTAATAAAAAGAGCTTGGTACCAAATTTGGAGAAGCAAAGCATAGTTTGGTGTATTAATAATTATAAAAATGAGTACAACCGAAGCAAGTAGTTTATCAAACTTAACTAGCCGCTCTCAAAAGCGCATCCTACATAATCGTGCTATTTAAAATCTACCTATTTTAACTTACAGACTATTGCCAAAACATTAATTAGCCTGTAGCTGTATTTACATGTAATCGATCTCGGCTTATTGTTTCGGCTTGATTGTACTTTCTGCAGCTGCACCATTAATTTGGTAAATACTATCTACTACATAAACATTATTACCACGCCAAGGCAATATGCCAAAATAGCGTTGATAATGTAGTTCCATGTCTTTGCCAGCGTTTTCTAATAATTTTTTAGCAATACTGTCATTTGTAACGCTAAACTCAAATTCATTACTTTGTACATTGGCCTTAAAGCCACTCTGTATCAATACGCCTTCGTAGGTTTTAAATAAGTATCCCTTACGTTGAAAGGTATTTAACTGCCCTGCTTTTGTGCCTTCGGCAAATACAAAATAAAACCGCCAGTAAATAAATATTGATACAATTAATAAAATAATTGTGAAAATTGTCCAAATGATTTTTTGCTTATTCATATTGAAAGTTTTTCACACAAAGAAACAAAGAATACGAAGTATACAAAATTATTATTTCTCACAAAGCACTAGAAATACAAAGTAAAAAACAGTACGTATTAAAAATAAATTTATATGAAAGTGTATTCGATAAAAAACATTGTGTACGATATGTTCTTAGCGCTTTGTGTGCACCCAACTATTACAAACCATATTTATCGGCTAAGTATATTAAGCCTACAATATTTACCGCGCCTAATAATAGTTCTCGCTTATTTACATTTTCAAATACATCACTACGTGCATGGTGAATATCAAAATAGCGTTGATTATCTGGCATAAAACCAGCCAAAGGTGTTTTTAATAATTTGGCTAATGGCGCAATATCTGCACCACCTCCGCCACTACCCATAGTTTCTGTACCGTAAGGTTTTAGCAATGGCAACCAAGTATTTACTTTTTGTAATTGCGTTGGGCTGCTTGTAAAGCTAAAACCTCTTGGTGTAAAACCGCCTTCATCGCTTTCTATTGCCAAAATATGCTCTTCGTTATTGGCTTTGGCAGCTTCTGCGTATTTATTGCCGCCACGGCCACCATTTTCTTCATTCGCAAATAGTACAAAACGTAATGTGTGTTTAGGTTTGTAGCCTACCGCTATTATGGCACGCATTACTTCGATGGCTTGCACCACACCTGTACCATCATCGTGTGCACCTTCGTTGATATCCCAACTATCTAAGTGACCACCGAATGTGATGTATTGATTAGGGAATTCTGACCCCTTTATTTCGCCAATAACATTGTGCCCAATAGTATCTGGTAAAAAATGCCCATTGGTTGTAATAGACACTTTTACTTTAGATGTAGTGGCTAGTTTGTACAAATAATCAGCGTCTTGTGTGCCCAATGCTGCACAAGGAATTTTAGGCAGAGTCGTATCATAAGCAGTAGCACCAGTGTGAGGATTATTATCGGTTGCCTCAGTTAATGATCGGGTTAATACTGCAGCAGCACCATATTTGGCTGCTCGGCTAGGACCGCCACGTCTGTAAGCACCAGCTTCACCATAAGATCTGCCAGGTACAATATAAGTTGGGTTAAACGGATAATTAAATAATACAATTTTACCTTTTATCTCGTCTTTCCGTTTTTCAAGTTCATCAAAATTATTTAAGGCAATTACTTCTGCGGTTAAGCCTTTTAAACCTGTGCCAATAGAATTACCAAGTGCTAATGCATCCAATGCTTTGGTGACAGTTTTGTTATTTACCGAGGTTATTATTACTTTATCCTTACCACCACGCACCCAATGTGGTACCATGCATTCTTGTAAAAAAACTTTGTCTGCACTGGTTGTTTCCATAGTTTTTTTACCCCATTGTACAGCCTTGGCAAACTGTGGTGAACCAGCTAAGCGACCCCCAATACCTTTGGTAAGTTCTCTCAACCAATCGTAGGCTTTACCATTACGCATAATCTCGTCGCTTAGTTTTTTTATAGTAACCGAGTCTTGGTTAGTGGTTTGTGTAGCAGCCATAAAAGGCATTGCCAATAGCAGCAGAAGTAGTTTTCTCATGTAATATAAAATTGTGTTTGGTGATGTAGCTATAGTAAGATAGCCACTAAGATAATGTTTGGTACATTATTAAATGTTTATAAAATGATGTACGGATAAACTGCAAGGCTAAATAGTTGTTACTTCGTAGAGATTTGTGTCAGTACGTCAGATAATTGTTAAAAATGAAGATGGCGGGTTTATTGTAGCTGTGCTTCAACTTCGCTAAGGTAAAAGTTGAAAAAGTACAAAGCGTACAAGTGAGTGACACAACGAAGCTCAATTGAAAAAACAAAAGTTGGTAACACAAAAATATTTTTTATGCGCATTGGAATTGTTTGTTATCCCACGTTTGGTGGTAGTGGTGTATTGGCTACAGAACTAGGAAAAGCATTGGCAGATAAAGGGCACCAAGTACATTTTATTACGTATCAGCAGCCAGTAAGGTTGAACGTTTATAATACCAATATTTTTTATCATGAGGTCCGGGTGCCCACATATCCGTTGTTTGATTATCCACCTTATGAAATTGCATTGGCTAGTACCATGGTAGATGTAATTATGAATTACGACTTAGATTTATTGCATGTGCACTATGCTATACCACATGCATCGGCTGCGTATATGGCCAAGCAAATTATTAAGCAAAAGATTGATAGAAATGTGCCCGTGATTACGACGTTGCACGGTACCGATATTACACTAGTTGGTAGAGATAAAACCTATGAACCTGTAGTAACTTTTTCGCTAAATGAAAGCGATGCTATTACAGCTGTATCGCAGAATCTAAAAGATGAGACCTATAAAAATTTCCCCATTACAAAAGATATAGAAGTAATTTATAATTTTGTAGATGTGAGCAGATTTGATAAAAAACCATTTGATGCTTTTAAGAAAGTAATTGCACCAAATGGAGAGAAAATTTTGTTACACGCAAGTAATTTCAGAAAGGTAAAACGCATTGATGATGTGATTAAAATATTTGCGGCAGTACGTACGCAAATGCCTGCCAAATTATTGATGGTTGGTGATGGCCCTGAGCGTCACTCGGCAGAAGAACTAAGCCGTGAATTGGGTGTTGCAGAAGATGTACGGTTTGTAGGCAAGCAAGAGCAAATGGAAGAAATTATGGCCGTAAGCGATATCTTTTTATTACCAAGTGATTATGAAAGTTTTGGTTTATCGGCACTAGAAGCAATGGCGGCAAGAGCTGTGGTAATTAGCACCAATGCAGGCGGCTTACCAGAAGTTAATATTCATGGCGTTACTGGCTTTATGGCAAATGTTGGTGATATAGAAGCGATGAGTAATTTTGCAGTAAGTATTTTGCAAAATGATGAGCAATTGCAGACCATGAAAGAAGCTGCTTACAAGCAGGCTTGCTCGTTTGACATCAGCAATATTGTTCCTGTTTACGAAGAATTATACAAGCGCTATTGCAGAACTGGCCTTTGCTAATAATTAGCGTTTAGTATAAAATCTATTCACGATAATTTGTTGTAAAGCCACGGCAAAACACACAGATATTACCGCTACCAACATACCGCCAGCCACATCTTTAGGAAAATGCTGTGCCAAGTAAATTCTTGAATAGCCTACTGCTAAGGCATAAGCAAAGCCCACAGGAATAATCCATTTTTTATGGATGAATAAACAGCACAATAAAAATACTGTAAAAGCTGTTGTTGTATGACCAGATGGAAAGCTGTTAACTGTATGTAAAACCACTCCTTTTACAGAATGATACAAGCTAGCATCAGTGATTGCTTTTGATGGTCTTACCTGCTCTGGCAAAACATTCTTTATGCCTTGTGCCAATAGTGTAGAAATGAGGCAGGCGAATAATACAAGCGGAAAATATGGTCTTCTAAATATTAGTATCATAACGCCTATAATTATCCAGGGCGCTTCTTCACCAAGATGTGTGATAAAAGCAAATACCGCATCGCCTATTGTACCAAAATCATGGTTTAACAATAGAAAAAAAGGAATATTACCAAGTGCCGTATTAATAATAAATAAAACTATGGCACTTACAATGCACAATATGCTTGCAATAACAAAGTTTTGGTAGCTTAATTTATATTTCATGATACTTAAATAGACTGTAGAATTTCAATAGCCGTTGCTGGTAATGCAGCTTTCTTTTTATTGGCATAATCAAAGCACATCATACCAGTTTTTGCTTTACCCACTATTGCAGCGACGCCATCTTTTTCTGCTTCTAATAAGTAAAAAATATCAAATCCAATTCTATCAAAATTAATAGCAGCAACAGATATTTTCACCGTATCACCATAAGCCATTTCTTTCTTAA
>JAYWCY010000156.1:0-2078 GCA_043780175.1 Chitinophagales bacterium | reverse complement strand
GGTGGTGCAATATAGCCCTTGTATGGCTCTAATCTTGCGGGGTGTTCACCTTGTGCAAACCAACTTTTATTGAACCAATCTATAAATTGTGGATTTTGTTGATTGCCTAAATAGAGTAGAGAATCGGTTTTAATAATGGATGCAGGAATCAGCAGGTTGGGGTATTTACTATCGTTGCCATAAGTGCCATGACATTTACTGCAAGTATTGGTAAAAATGGTTTTGCCCTGTGCAGCTAATGCTGTATTAATATCTTTTGGATATTTTGGCGGATTGATGGATTTGATAAATGCTAGTACATCACCAAAATGGCTATTTACCTCTCTCGCTTCGCTACTATCTTTTACAGTTAAAATATTGCTGAGCATCAAGAATTTACCAAAATCGCCTCTGCCAAAACCATTGTAAAACATGGCGTTTTTCTTCTTCAATAGCCACCATGCAGGTACATCTGTTGGTATCACTTCATTAGGAATATCTAACATGGGGGTAGGTAGCCATTCTAGTGTTTGAGGGTCGCGATGTGCTACTAATAAAGCTGCCAATCTATCTGCAGCATTCACACCCTGTACTTCCGTTTGCATATAAGGTGCAATAGCAGAAAAAGATGTAATAATGGCTTTTGTAGCTTGAAATTGATTAGGTGAAACGGTTTGCATGACTTTAATAGCTGCACTATTCAAGTAGGTGGTAGATTTGCCAAAATTGGTAAAATCTTGAAAGGTATTACCAAGCCCAACGTACAATTTACCATCAAATTCTTGTGCATGACATTGTAAGCAAGTGGGCACCGCTACCTCAATATTATTCTCGCCCATTACGACATTATAACCATATTGTACAGTGGCATTTTTTCCTGTTCTATTTAAATAGTTGTGTTTGTCTTTACCAAAAAGTAAGGTGTAGTAATTATAAGGTAGGCCACTTTTTAAGTAATCGCCCGTAACTAGGTAGTTATAGCCAATAGCGCTATCACCTGTACGCTGTGCGCTGGGTGGTATAACAGTTGGTTGCTCACCTTCATTGTTATTTTTTTCAATGAATCCAATGCTGATAATCATTAGAATGATGAGCGATAAGATGGTGATAGATTGCTTACGAAACATAAGGTTGCTTTCTAGAAATGTAAAATAAATAACAGTTAAGCCATATAAAAGTTACAAACTTTCTTCTTTTTTATTACCATAGATGCGTAACATGTTTTTTAAATCTTCCAATGTATTAATATCATCAATTTTTTTATCTTTTCGCCACCTACTCATGCGAGGAAAACGTAATGCGACGCCGCTTTTGTGGCGAGAACTAGCTGCGATGCCTTCAAAAGCTATTTCAAAAACTAACTCGGGTTTTACTGTGCGTACTGGCCCAAACTTTTCTATTGAATGCGCTTTTACAAAAAAATCTACCTCATTAAATTCTTTATCTGTAAGGCCACTATAGGCTTTTGTGAATGTTACTAATCTGTCACCATCTTTTACTGCAAATGTGTAATCAGTATATAAATTGCTTCTTCTGCCGTGGCCTTTTTGTGCATAAATTAACACAGCATCAATTACCAAAGGTTCTATTTTCCATTTCCACCAATCGCCTACTTTTCGACCTACTTGATAGGTGGATGATTGTCGTTTCAACATGATCCCTTCACTACCTATATCACGCGATGTTTTTCTTAGTTCAATTAATTCATCCCAAGCTGTTACTTCAATAGTAGGCGACAGTTGTATAGTAGCTGATAGTTGTTGATTAATTTGTATCAATTGATGGATTGTCTGCTCCAAAATTTGCCTTCTTACTTGCAAAGGTTTGGTACGAATATCTTCTGAGTTGTACTCTAATATATCGTAAGCAAAAAAACTAATCGGTGCTTCTTGTAGTTGCTTTTTGGTAATTGTTTTTCGGCCAATTCTTGTTTGTAATATGCTAAAAGGCAGTGGCAGTGCATCTTTTGTAGGTATTATTTCGCCATCTAATACAATACCATCTGGTAATACCGCTTTTAAGATTTGATATTCAGGAAATTTATCGGTCATTAATTCTTCGCCTCGGCTCCAAACAAATAATTCGCCATTTCGCTTAAT
>JAYWCY010000155.1:0-4342 GCA_043780175.1 Chitinophagales bacterium | reverse complement strand
AGGTATTTTTATATACTTGACTTGCCCTATGTTTATACTGTTGTTACTATAAGGAAGTACAACTTATTTGATCAACGCAGTTAATGGCCATTAACTAACCGTGCTACCCTTTTAAGCACTTAAAAATTTAAAGGCGCTGAATAATCAACCCATGGCGATAGACAGGTGCGGGAAAAATTAAAAACTTAGAAACAATGAAAAAATTAATGGTTCTAATGACAGCTTTCATGCTGTTTTCAGTATGTAGTTTTGCAGCAAAAAAAAATATAAAAACTAAACCCGAAGTTAACTTTTTGTTTGATTTATCGTGTGGACCTCAAGTAGTTACTTATTTTGGTGATAGCTGGCCTACTTTCGATCAAGCTGAAGCTATAAAGGTATTTGCAGAGCAATATTATTGTGGAAGTTCAATGTTCTACTATGTGTAATTAGAGTATTATTTACGAAGAGCTGCCAGTAAACTTTTAATTTGGCAGCTCTTGTATTAAAATTTAAGCAAATAATATTGAAAATTATGAAATTTTCCACAAAACACTTATGCAATCTAAATAGTCATTTATGAAATACTTTTTACTGCACACAGTATTATTTATACCCTTTGTAACAATATCTCAACCAAATAACTTAGCTGTTGCTAAAGTGTCTTACACTTTAAAGTATATGCAGGATACTTCATTTAAAAATAATTTTCGAGAAGAACAATTTTTATTGTTTGTCGGCAATTCGTTCACACATTATTTTAGTTATGAAAAATATCTCCAAGACTCCATAGCCAAAAAACAGATGGAAAAGCAATTAAAAGATGGTTTTGATAATGTAGTAATTGGAAACTCTAAAAGATATACACCAATTGAACTTTATTATGACATTAGTAATAAAAGTCTATTTGTTCAAAACAGCATACTGAAAAAATATTTATATAACGATTCATGTCATATAATTAATTGGCATATAACAGACGAAAGAAAAAAGTTTGACAAATATAATTGCACTAAAGCCGTTGGTACTTTTAGAGGTCGTGACTATATAGCTTGGTTTACAAACGAAATTCCAATACCAGCAGGACCATGGAAATTAAATGGTTTACCTGGATTAATACTAGAAGCATATGATACTCAAAATCAAGTTCAGTTTTTATTTAATGGGATTGAAAGTATTACCAATCAATCAATTAGTTTAAGACCAAATCTCACAGAAGTAATTGAGGTTTCCAAAAAGGATTTTATTGCGTTGCAAAAAATTGTAACATCTGACCCAATAGGTTATCTGAATGCAAACTCAAATTTTAAAATGAATCCAAATTTAAAACCTATTCGATCTTTAAAAAAAGCACCAAACCCAGTAGAACTAACCGAAAATTAGCATGAAACTTCTTCTCTTTTTTAGCATATTATCAATTAGCTGCCAAGCCCAGACAGACACCTCTTTATTATCTGTTCGCTACCGTTTCTCGCATATAAAAGATACTACAAAACCTGAAGTGGTGTATACTGAAAATATGCTATTGCTTATTGGGGCATTTATTAGTAAATATAAAAGTGCAGATAAAGAAATGCTAGATTCTATAAATAATGCTACCATGATGCAACAGTTTAAAGAACAAGATGGGACTGGAAACTTTAAGATTGATATGCGTGGTACAAAAACAGCTAATTCTATTGTGTATTACAAAAGCGATTTGACTAAAACTTTAAACGTATTGCAAAGCCTTGGGCAGAAATACCTAATTGAGTCTGAGTTGCCTTCCATTAATTGGACTATTGCTTCTGAAACAAAAACCATTCAAAATTATACCTGCCAAAAGGCAACTACTATTTTTAAAGGGCGGCATTATGTAGCTTGGTTTTGCCCCGATTTACCTTATAGTAATGGACCGTGGAAATTAGGCGGCTTGCCAGGCTTAATTTTAGAAGCCTACGACTTAAATGGTACGGTTAAGTTTTTATTTGATGCTATTACTAAGGTTTCACAACCTTTAGAATTACCTAAAAGAGCAGTAAAAATTACCCCTGCTGAATACAATAAATTACTAGAGCTAAGAGAAAAAGACCCAGAAGCTTTTTTTAATGCAGCATTATCTAGCATGAACATGGGTGCTAATGGTGTTACAACCAACGTTAAAATAGATAATTCGAAACTGATAAAACCTGTCATAAATAACCCACTTGAATTATCGAAAGATTAAGCCGATGACTTTATATAAAGCCTTACCAGTATGTTGCTTACTATTTTTAATGATTCCACGGTTGTATAGCCAAGTAACCATAGTAGGTACAGTTATAGATAGTATTGGGAAGCCTGTGCCTTCTGCTAGCGTCACCTTACAAAAAACAAATAGTAGCTTAATTGTGGCATTTGCCATTACTAATTCTAAAGGGCAATATACTATCAACTACCAAAGCCCATTTATAAAAGATAGTTTGGTAGTAAAGGTGAATACCATTGGTTTTATTGCACAAACAAAACCATTAGTACAAGCTAATGCTACCATCAACTTTACATTGAAAGAAGGTGCTACCATATTACCTAATATAACCGTAAAAAATCCTAAGCCTATATTGCGATTTAAAGAAGATACTTTAAGCTATAGGGTAGATAGTTTTACCAACAAACAAGATCGCACCATTGGCGATGTGTTGCGTAAAATGCCTGGTATAGATGTAGATGCCAATGGAAAAATAAGTTATAATGGCAAAGCCATCAGTAACTTTTATATTGATGGCGATAACCTACTAGATGATAAGTATAATATAGCTACCAATAGCATTGCTGCTGATATGGTGAAAGATGTACAAGTGCTAGAGAACCATCAGCCAATACGTGTTTTAAAAAATGCCACCATCAGCGATAAAGTGGGCATCAATCTTAACCTTAAAGATAAAGCAAGGGTAAAATTAACTGGACATGCAGAACTGGGTGCTGGCATTGCTGATAAAGCCATTTACGATGAAACTGCGAATATCATGGCTTTTAAAAAGCGCTACAAAGCTATTAATTCTTTAAAAGCCAATAATAGCGGTGTTGATATTGGTAATGATGTAGTAAGCCATAATATTATGGACTATTTTAAACAGCTTGATAATGATATACCTAATAATGCATTGGGCTTAAACTATCCCGGTAACCCATCTGTTTCTCAGCAACGGTATTTGTTTAATAAAGCGGCTTTGGTAAATACCAACAATTTGTATAAAACTAAAAAAGATTTACAGATTAAAACCAATATTTATTATTTGCACAATCAACAAACACAACATTACCAATACAATAGTTACTTCTATTTACCACATGATACCATTGCCTACTTGCAACAGCAAAGTGCTGAAAATCAATTAAATAATGTGTATGCACAGGTGACACTTACCAGCAATAAAGACAAAGCATACATTAACAATAAATTGCTGTTTACCTACAATCATCAACCTGCAACATCGCTGTTAACTACCAATAGCAAATATATTAACCAAAGCTTGTTGCAGAATACTACCAATCTTAGTAATGAGTTTAACAAGATACAAACCAAGCATACCACAGATGTTGTAGAACTATACTCGTACATCAGCTACTTAAATAAACCTGAGAATTTACAAATTCAACCTGGCTTAAACCCAGAAGTTTTTAACAATAACCTTACTTATTATCAGCTTAACCAAGTCTACAATGTTCCTAGTTGGTTTACTAACAATTACATTACTTATAGACATCCTACATCTAAAATATTACAGGCTTATAAAGTGGGGTTTACTAGCCAATGGCAACAATTAGTCTCTAATACATCGGTTACAGAAGTAAATACTATCACTCATAATGTGGGTGATAGTTTTACAAATAGCCTGCAATGGCAGCATCAAAAAATATATGTTCGGGCAGATTATGATTGGGTATTTGAACGCTTAAAACTAAGTATCGGCTTGCCTGTTAATTGGCAGCATATTCAATATGCAGATGCAAATTTAAAATCCCGTGTTAGCTTTCAGCAAATGTTTATTAACCCATCTGTAAGCCTTAAATATGCAACTGGTATTGAAAATTTTGTAACTGCTAATTATACCTTCTCAAATAGCTTAGCAACTATTCAAGATGTCTACCAAGGTAATATATTAAGCAATTTTAACCAGTTGTCTACAAATGCTGTCCCAATAAACCAAACAAATAGCCACAACGCAACCCTTGGGTTTAATTATAGAAAAACAATAAAAATATTTTTCTTCAATATTGGACTAGCGTATTCAAGCATTAATAGTAACGCAATCACTAAATCGGAGCTATTACAAACCATTCAAAAACAAACCACCATTCCTTTTAATAACAATATCAATAGCTATAGTATCTATTCAGGTAC
>JAYWCY010000154.1:0-2387 GCA_043780175.1 Chitinophagales bacterium | reverse complement strand
ACCATAATAACCGTCAAATCTTTACGAATTTGCATACCTTCTTCCACAATATTAAAACCATGAGAGTAAGACAAAGTAGCACCTTGTTTCATTAAAGGCATAATAGCCGAAACCACCGCAGTATGTTGTTTATCTGGCGTAAGGTTTATAACCAAATCAGCCGAAGGAATTAGTGCTTCGTAGCTACCAACAGTAAAGCCATTTTCGGTAGCGTTTTTCCAAGATTGACGTTTTTGATCAATTGCTTCTTGGCGTAATGTGTAGGTTACATCTAGGCCAGAGTCACGCAAGTTTAAACCTTGGTTTAGGCCCTGAGCACCACAGCCCACAATCACTAATTTTTTACCTTTTAAAGCGTTTACACCATCAGTAAAATGGCTGTTATCCATAAATTCGCAAACACCTAATTGGTTCAATTTCTCTCTTAGTGACAATGTGTTAAAATAATTTGCCATCGTTTTGTTGTTTAGCCCTCTGTTGTTTTTAGAGGATGTTTTATGTTATGATAAAAATTTTTGTAACCAATTATTGGAATTTCTCACAAAGAACACAAAGAATACAACGGAACAAAGTCATATGATGCACATCCTAGTGTTCTTTGTCTTCTTTGTTACTTTGTGTGAAACAACCTACATCGTAAACACTTCTTCGCCTTGGTTCAAAAATTCATTTTCTGCTAGTTCTTCTGCAGGTTGATAGGCTTCAAACTCTTTTAACTTTTCGTGAAAACCATTGCTAGCTTTAATAATAGCTACTCTAGCAGTCCGTACAAATTCTATCAAACCATAAGGCGCCAATGCGGCTATTAAACCTTCAGTTTCTTCTCTATGACCAGTGGTTTCAAAAATGGTATAATCTTTACGAATCACCACAGCCCTTGCACCAAACTCACGTAATAAACGCTCTACTTTTACCTTCTCAGTAATAATATCTGTAGGCACTTTGTACAAAGCCATTTCTTGCCAAATAATTTCTTCGTTGGTGTTGAAATAGGCTTTTAAAACCTCTACTTGTTTTTCAATTTGGCGGCAAAGCTTGCGAACCACATCTTCATATTCGTTAATCACAATGGTAAAGCGGTGGATACCCTCTGCTTCAGAAGGCGAGGTATTTAAACTTTCGATATTTATTTTTCTACGAGAGAAAATAATAGCAATACGGTTTAATAAACCTACTTGGTTTTCGGTGTAAACCGTAATGGTGAATTCTTGTTTGCCCTCACTGCTGCCCCCAACCCCTAAAGGGGCGTATTGAAAGTTGCTAATATTTGATAATACGTTCATTATTATTGTTTGTTCTTTTAATGCTAAATATTTATTCAACTGTTCCAGTGTGCGACACAACTAATGTTATATTGAAAAACAAAAGCTGGTCAACTAATCCCTTTTCTTAGTTTCTTTTTAGGGGTTAGGGGATTACACTTGGTCTCTCGTTAATACAATTTCAGAAACACCTCTGCCTTGTGGCACCATCGGGAAAACGTTGTCTTCCTTTGCTACCATTACTTCTAGCATATAAGAGCCATCGTGGTCAAGCATGGTTTTTAATGCATTACGTAAATCGGTACGTTCGCTAATTTTTGCACCTTCTATGCGATAACCTTTTGCTACCATCACATAATCGGGACTTTGAATATCAACAAATGAGTACCGCTTATCGTGAAATAATTGCTGCCACTGCCTAACCATACCTAAGAATTGGTTGTTTAAAATCAACACTTTTACGTTGATGCCTGTTTGCATAATAGTACCAAACTCTTGAATGGTCATTTGAATACCACCATCACCAATAATGGCAACAACCGTACGTTCTGGTGCACCAAACTTAGCACCAATAGCAGCGGGCAAACCAAAGCCCATAGTGCCTGCACCACCACTTGTAATATTGCTTTTTGATTGATTGAACTTAGCGTAACGGCAAGCCACCATTTGGTGCTGACCAACATCTGTAACGATAATTGCATCGCCATTTGTTAGTTCGTTTAGCACTTTCATTACTTCGCCCATGGTTAGTTCGCCTTCGGTTGGGTTTAGTTCTTTTTGAATCACAACATCAATTTCTTTTTGTGTATATTCATTAAATCTAGCAAGCCATTCAGTATGTTGTTTGGCTTCAATAAGTTTCGTAAGCATTGGCAATGTTTCTTTACAATCGCCCCAAACGGGTACAGCTGTTTTAACATTTTTATCAATTTCAGCAGGGTCAATATCTAAGTGAATGACTTGCGCTTGCTTAGCATATTTATCTAAACGACCAGTGACACGGTCATCGAAACGCATACCAACTGCTATTAATACATCGCATTCGTTGGTTAATACATTAGGGCCATAATTGCCATGCATACCCAACATACCTACGTTTTGTGGATGATCTGTTGGCAAAGCACT
>JAYWCY010000153.1:0-10807 GCA_043780175.1 Chitinophagales bacterium | reverse complement strand
GCTAAGCCAGATGAAAACTTTTTAGAATTGCGTTATTGTACCACTGGTAATAAATATTGTTACGAGAAAAGTTGCTCTTTTTGTAAAGATCAACCTACTAATTGCAAAGGCGAACAGATTACAGTTGATGTGTTTACTTTTCATTTCTCAGCATCTTTCTTATATCAATTTACACATAATGTTAAGTTGAGTAATCGTAAAGATGAAGTGTTGGCATTTAAACACCCCAACGCATTTACCAAAGTATTTCCATTGTGCAGTAAAAAGCGTAATTCTTTGGATGCATTGTTAAATCATAGCTATACTGGAGCTTTAGAAAATATTTTTATCAATGCCAAAGTGCACGAACTTTTATTATATAGTTTAGACTGTCTAGTAGATGAAAAGGAAGAGGGTTTTAGCTGCAAATTTTTGGAAGACGAGCGTAGCCGAGAAGGTATTTACAAAGCAAGAGAAATTTTATTACAGCATATTGGCGACCCAATAACCATTAAGGAATTGAGCCGTAAAGTTGCCATGAATGAGTGTTATGTAAAGAAAGGGTTCAAAGAAATATTTGGCACCACCATTTTCGACTTCTATCAACAACAACGCATGGAACATGCCAAATACTTGTTGTACGAAAAATCGTTAAGCGTAACAGATGTGTCAGCTTTATTAGGCTACTCATCAATCTCGCATTTCTCTGCAGCATTTAAAAAGCATACAGGTTTAAAACCTTGCGACCTTTTAAAATAACCGTACACTTATTTTTTCAAAATATTTAAAACTTTCTGTGCAATTTTATAGCATGAGAAAGTTTTTTATTTATAGCCTATTGCTAGTTTTTGCTGCTTGTAAGTCTGCAATACAAGCCGACACCATTATTCACCACGGAGTTATTTACACCGTTGATAGTGCTTTCAGCATAACCGAAGCCATGGTAGTTACTGATGGAAAAATTATTGCTACTGGCAAAAATGATGCTATTCTAAAAACCTATACTGCTAAAGAAACGATAGATGCACAAGGCAAAGCTGTGTACCCTGGTTTTATTGATGCACATGCGCACTTTTTAGGTTATGGTAAAGGATTGTTTGAAGTGAAATTGTATAATAGCGCGTCTTGGGAAGATGTAATTCATCATATAGTTGATAATACAAAAGGTGTTGCAGCTGGCGAATGGATTATAGGTAGAGGCTGGGATCAAAATAAATTTCCAGGAAAGCAATATCCTACAAACGAAAGGCTTAACCAATTATTCCCAAATAACCCTGTATTCTTAACTCGTGTTGATGGTCACGCAGCAATTGTTAATCAAAAGGCATTTGATATTGCTGGGGTAAAAGCTGGTACTACTTTAACTGGGGGCGAAGTTGAAGTAAAGAATGGAAAATTAACAGGTATTTTAATAGATAATGCTAAAGGTTTAGTAAGTGCAAAAATGCCCGTAGCTACTAAAGCTGATTATGAAAAATGGCTAATGGCTGCACAGCAAAACTGCTTCGCTCAAGGGCTTACAACTGTTACAGATTGTGGATTAATGTTTGATGATGTAAATATGATTGATGCGCTGCAAAAAGAAGGCAAATTAAATATGCGAATGTTTGTGATGCTAAGCGATGCGACCGAAAATTACAACCATTATTTAGCGAAAGGACCTTACAAAACTGATAAATTATTTGTAAATGCATTTAAGGTTTATGCAGATGGGGCACTAGGTAGCCGTGGTGCTTGCCTCCTACAACCGTATGATGATAAACCTAATTGGACGGGCTTTTTGCTGCATACAAAGGCGCATTATGATAGTGTAGCGGCTTTGCTAGTAAATACCAAATTTCAAATGTGTACACATGCCATTGGTGATAGTGCTAATCGGGAAATATTGACCATTTATAATAAATATTTAAAAGGCAAAAATGATAAACGTTGGCGTATAGAACATGCACAGGTAGTTAATGAAGCAGATTTCAACTTATTTGGTAGTGCAAGTGTCGTGCCGTCTGTGCAACCTACACATGCCACTAGCGATATGTATTGGGCTACGGAACGTTTAGGTAGCGAACGAATTAAAGGTGCATATGCTTATAAGCAATTGTTGCAACAAAACGGTTGGATACCTTTAGGTACAGATTTTCCAGTAGAAGATATTAGCCCTTTTAAAACTTTTTTAGCAGCAGTATTTAGGCAAGATGCGAAGCAATTTCCTGCTGGTGGTTTTCAAATGAGTAATGGATTATCTAAAGAAGAAACTCTGCGTGGCATGACCATTTGGGCAGCAAAAGCAAGTTTTTTAGAGCAAGAAGTTGGCAGTTTAGAAGTGGGTAAAAAAGCAGATTTTATCATGCTAGATAATGATATTATGAAGGCAGAAGCAGCGAATGTATTAGCTATAAAATCTGTACTTACAGTGGTTGGTGGTAAAAAAGTATTTGGTAAATAAAACGCTTTTGCTATATCAATGCAGTAAATATTAGTAATAAATTGGTAATGGCAGCTTATTTTTATAACTATTGTTATCATTTTAGTTAGTTCAAAAAATTAATATAACTCAATAATAACAATCATTTTAGTCCTATTTTTATATTATGAAATAAGATATTTAACAAAAAAACAGTTTTTAAACTTGGAGGGTAAAGAATAGATATTTAATTTCGCAGCTCGGTTATATAATCGGATAAACAATATTTGTTAACGCCACTAAATTTCTATTTAACATGGCAGTAAAAATGAGACTACAAAGACACGGTAGCAAAAAACGCCCATTCTACTTTATAGTAGTTGCTGATGGTCGTGCGCCGAGAGATGGTAAATTCATCCAAAAAATTGGTACTTACAATCCATTGACAGTACCTGCTACAATTCAATTAGATCGTCAAAAAGCATTAGAATGGTTGCACAAAGGTGCGCAACCTACTGATACTGTTCGTCGTATCTTGTCTTTCAAAGGCGTATTGTTCTTGAAGCACTTATTACGTGGTGTAAAACTTGGTTTGTTTGACGATGCACAAGCAATGGTGAAATTCCAAGCTTGGCACGATGAACATGAAGCCAATATTTTACGTCGTGGCGATGCACACAAAAAATCGCAAAAAGACCGCAGAAATCAACCTTATGTACGCAAAGTTGAAGCTGCACCAGTTGCAACTGAAGTACCACAAGCAAGTGAAGAAGCATAAAATCTTTCACCGTTTTAAAAAGTTCCAAATCAAAAGTTTGGGACTTTTTTTATGTAAATACTTTATTTATTTTAACGTCTTAAATCTCTAAATGTGTACCATACCCGTAATTCCAATACATCAATGCCAGATAATGGTATTAACAAAAGCTGCAGTGCCTTGTTAAACTGATAAGGTTGCATCTTTGCATTCAATATTAAAAACGTTAATTCGCATGATGTCGCAGCACTTATATACCAATCAACTCATAAACGAGACCAGTCCTTATTTGCTGCAACATGCGCATAATCCCGTTAATTGGTTTCCTTGGGGTGATGAAGCTTTGCAAAAAGCTAGAGTAGAAAATAAACCCATTTTAGTAAGTATTGGCTATGCAGCTTGCCATTGGTGCCATGTAATGGAACGAGAAAGCTTTGAGGATGAAGGTACTGCACAGGTAATGAATGATTATTTTATTAATATTAAAATTGATAGAGAAGAGCGACCAGATTTAGATCATATTTATATGGATGCAGTACAAGCCATGACAGGTAGTGGTGGCTGGCCATTAAACGTGTTTTTAACGCCAGATTGTAAGCCTTTTTACGGCGGTACCTACTTTCCTCCAGTAAGGGCTCATAATAGAATGAGCTGGAAAGAAACGTTGCATACTATTCACCAATCCTACCAAGAAAAAAATAACGAAATTGTTGCTCAAGCGGATAATTTAATGGATCATTTGCGCAATGCAAATGCATTTGGCATTAGTAAGTCTGATCAGGTTACTAAGTCGTCTATTTTTACGCAAGAAAATATTGCTTTACTAGCAGAAAATATTTTAAAACAAGCTGACACAGATTGGGGTGGTTTTGGTAAAGCGCCAAAATTTCCACAAACATTTTCTATACAGTTTTTACTAAGGCATTATCATTTTACAAAAGACGAAGCTGCTTTACAACAGGCATTACTAAGTTTAGATAAAATGATTTACGGCGGAATTTACGATCAACTTGGAGGTGGTTTTGCTAGATATAGTACCGATAATAAATGGCTTGCTCCACACTTTGAGAAAATGTTATATGATAATGCATTGTTATTAGGGGTAATGGCAGACGCATATCAAATTACCAACAATAAATTATATTCAGAAACCCTTGCACATACCATTGCTTTTATAGAGAGAGAGATGTTAGATGTAGATGGTGGTTTTTATAGCGCATTAGACGCAGATAGCGAAGGTGTAGAAGGTAAATTTTATACTTGGAGTAAAGAAGAAGTAGATGTATTATTAGGTAATGATAGTTTGATGTTCTGCGAATATTATAATGTAGTAGAAGGGGGTAATTGGGAACATATCAATATTTTATGGGTACAAGAAACTATACAAGATTTTGCAGAACGTAAAGCCATAGAAGTCCACGATTTAAAAGCCATATTACAACGTTGTATGGCTAAGCTAATGCTGCAACGCAATACTAGAATACGCCCTCAACTAGACGATAAAATTTTATTAGGTTGGAATGCTTTGATGATAACTGCTTTGTGCAAAACTTATGCAGCAACAGGGGTAGATAATTATAAGAATTTAGCGGTAGCCAATTACAATTTTATTGAAAATAAATTTGTTAATGTTGATGGTTCCTATGCCCATACATACAAAAATAAACAAGCTAGAATTGGAGCTTTTTTAGATGATTATGCGTATTTCATTCAAGCATGCATTAATTTACAAGAAATTACAGGTGATACATCGTATTTATTGAAAGCAAAATCTACGACAGAATTTGTAATAAATAATTTTATTGAAGTTGAAACGGGCTTTTTCTATTTTACACATCAGCATCAAACAGATGTCATTGTGCGGAAAAAAGAAGTTTATGACGGGGCGGTACCATCTGGTAATGCGATTATGGCAACTAATTTGTACTATTTGGCGTTAACATTTGATAATAAAGAATGGATGGCTCACTCGTTGGATATAACACAGTCGCTAGGCATGGCAATAATTAGGTATCCAACTTCGTTTGGTGTTTGGGCAGGGTTGGTACAATCACAAACACAAGGTGTAAAAGAAATTGTAGCAACTGGTTTAAATGCGAAAGACTATATTAAAGACTTGTTAAGGCCATTTATTCCAAATAAGATTTTAGAAATCTCTACTACACCACAAAAAGGATTTGCATTACTAGATAATAAAGATTACAAGCACGAAACAACCTTTTATTTATGTAAAAATTACTCGTGTGAGGCACCAGAGAATAATTTAATTGTTTTTTTATCAAAATTATAACACAAAAAGAAAGATGCTATTTGAATATTTGTTATTTTGGCAGTCGAAATAACTAATATAATAATTACCAAAAAAATTGACTGGTAAGTAATCTTTAAAACAAGTGTACTGACGCATTTCTACTTTGTAGTGTAAAAATATTAAGAGCAATAGAAAAACTGGTTTTTTAAATCATTTTTACCTATATATTTGTCATTACCTGTTAATAGTTTTTTATGATGATGAACCGCAATAATTATTTATTAGTCGCTGTTTTATTACTTGTCTCTGCAAGTTGTTCTAAGTCAAAGAACAAGTCAAAGAGTGGTCCTGATGATGGACAAGTAAGAGGGGTAGCGCCTTCTTCCAAGCAAAGTATGAATCCGCCATTTGGTATGGTATATGTTCCTCCCGGAACGTTTCATATGGGACCAAGTGATGAGGATATCAACTTCACATTTACGGCTCGTAATCGTCAAGTATCAATTCCTGGTTTCTGGATGGATGCTACTGAAATCACAAACAACAAGTATCGACAATTTGTAATTTGGGTGAGAGATTCTTTGGCGGCAAAAGAATTAGGCTATTATAAATCTGCGCCAGGCGGTAATGGTGATTCTGCAATTGCTATTGATTGGGTTAAAGCAAGAACTATTAAATATGATGCCTCTAGTTTAGAAAAGTTAGGTGCCAAATTAATACTCGCACCAGATAATAGGTTAAATGGTAAAGCTGATATTGACCCTGACAAATTACTATACCATTCAGAAATATTTGAACTAGCAGAAGCTGCTAAAAGAGAAAATGCCGGTGTGGCACGTAAAAACTTCATTACAAGAAAAGATACGAAAATTTATCCTGATACATTGGTTTGGATGAGAGATTTTTCTTATTCATACAATGAACCTATGACTAAAAGATATTTCGCTCACCCATCATTTGGCAACTATCCAGTAGTAGGTGTTACTTGGAAACAGGCGATTGCGTTTTGTCATTGGAGAACACATATTCAAAACCATTTTCTTGAATCTAAAAAAATGGCTATTGAAAGTGACTATCGCCTACCAAGCGAAGCTGAATGGGAATATGCAGCGAGAGGTGGTAGAAGTAACTCAATGTTTCCTTGGGGTAATTATTATTTAAGAAATAAAAAAGGTTGCTTATTGGCCAACTTTAAACCAGGTCGCGGTAACTATGCCGAAGATGGTGGTTTTTATACAGTACGTGCAGATGCTTATTGGCCTAATGACTATGGTTTATACAATATGGCAGGTAATGTAGCAGAGTGGACGAGCTCGTATTTTAATGAAAGCTCATATAATTTTATGTCAGAAATAAGCCCAGATGTAAGATATGATGCCAAAGATTCAGATCCTCCAAGAATGAAACGTAAAGTAATACGTGGCGGTAGTTGGAAAGATGTTGGATATTTTCTACAAACAAGTACACGTGCATTCGAATATCAAGATTCTGCAAAATCTTATATCGGCTTTCGTTGTGTAATAGATTTAGCACCTCGAATGAGAAAATAAGTTTTAACTACAATTTCCCCAAACAGCAATTTCTGATATTAATAAAATTTTAGCGACTAGATTTCTAAATCCATATGTTTCTTTCTCTCTCTAACTAAATTATTAAAAAATTAAAAAATAAAGTATGTCAGCAGGTATTTCACCAGGTTTAAACAGATTGGTAAATGTTATAGTTTGTGTAGGTGCATCAGTAGTAATTGTAGGTGCTTTATTCAAAATTCAACACTGGGCTGGGTCAGATATTTTGTTGCCAGTAGGTTTGTTGGTAGAAGCAGGTATCTTCTTAGTATATGCTATTTTGCCACCACCAGATTCGGGCGTAGCAAGCGTTGTGGAAGTTAATACAAGCAACCCTGCCCTTAAAAGCATGGAAAAAATGTTGCAAGAAGCTGACATTACGCCAGCCAACTTAACTAAACTAAGCACTGGTTTCCAAAAATTAGGAAGTACCGTAGATAAAATGGGTGAGATTGGTGATGTCGTAAAATCAACAACCGATTTTGCAGCAAAGTCTAAGGAAGCCGCAGCAGCTTTTGGCAATGTATCCATCGCAGTATCTCAAGCAACAGATTCATTGTCAGCATTTAGTGGCGCTGCAGAAACATCTAAGCAATTTCATGGTCAAGTACAAGTATTAACCAAAAATTTGGCTTCTATCAATACCGTATACGAATTAGAATTACAAGAAAGTAACAACCACCTTAAAGCTTTAAATCAGTTTTATGGTAAATTGGCACAAGCTTCATCTGCGATGCAAAGTAGTGCTGACGACGCAGTTAGAGCAAAAGAACAAATTTCTGCTTTGGCTAATAATTTAAGTAAATTAAATCAAGTATATGGCAATATGCTTACTGCAATGCAGGGAAGAGCTTAATTGCGTATTTGAAACTGATTTACAAAAACTATTTATAATTTATAATATATGTCATTACCTAAAGAGCCGCGGCAGAAAATGATAAATATGATGTATTTGGTGTTAACAGCATTGTTGGCATTAAATGTATCATCTGAAATCTTGAATGCTTTTAAAACGGTGAATAACAGCTTATTGACTTCTAATGCTGTTATAGATGCAAAAGACAATGTTGTTTTTGCATCATTTAAAGAAATGCTTAACAAAGCAGATAAAAAAGAAAAGGCTGAAATTTGGTTACCGAAAGCGGAAAAAGCGAAACAATTATCTGATGCGATTACTTCTTACCTCGAAGGCTTAAAAATGGATTTGAAAAAAGCTTCTGGTCTTGAAGTTGTTAATGGTGAAGATAAATATAAAGAAGATAATTTAGATGCTGCAACTCGCTTATTTGTAGAGCCGGGTAAAGCAAAAGGGGTAGAAATAAGACAAAAATTGCAAGATTTTAAAGATCAGTTATTAGCCATTGATCCAGCAATTGGTAAAGAATTTGCCAGTAGTTTACCTTTAGATTTAGCAGTTCCTAAATCAGCAAATAAATCAACTGTTGGTAAAGATGATTGGGCATTTTCTTATTTTCATATGACACCAACTGTAGCAGCAATTACCATTTTGAGTAAGTTTCAGAATGATGTTAAAAATAGCGAATCTCAAGTAGTTGAATATTGCCATAAACAAGTAGGCGCTGTAGAACAAGTTTTTGATAGTTATGCACCAATTTATGGACAAAGTTCGCAATATTTAATGCCAGGGCAAGAATTAAATATAACAGCTGGTATAGGCGCATTTAATAAAAACTCTAAACCACAAATTACTATTGATGGTGCTTCTGCAACTGCAATGCCAGATGGATCGTATCAATATAAAACTAATGTTGGCGGCCCAGGTATTTACAGTAAAAAGTTACATATTACTTATTTTGACCAATCGACTGGCAAACAAGCAACTCAAGATAAAGAAATTAAATACACTGTTGGCTCGCCTACTGGTATTACGGTAAGTGCCGATGCGGTTAAAGTACTCTACATTGGTGTTGCAAATCCAATTTCAATTTCGGGTGGTAGTGCAGGCGCTGAAAAAATAAATGCTACTATCGATAATGGTGCTTTATCAAATAAAGGTAATGGCAAGTTTGAAGCGAATGTTGAGAATCCAGGAAAAGCTACCATTACTGTATCTGTAGATGGTAAAACAACACCTTTTGAATTTAAAGTAAAAAGAATTCCTTCTCCATCGCCAATGGTAGGAAATAGCGGTGGTGGTACTTTACCTGTTAATGCGTTTAAAGCCAATGTGGGTGTTAGAGCTGAATTAAAGGATTTTGTGTTTGAAGGCATTAAATATGATGTGACTAGTTTTTTATTAGTGGCACAAGGTAAAGGTTTTGAAAATGGTGCAGGATTTACAGTAAATAAAGGTGCTTACTTCTCTGCTGAAGCGAAAGCGATTATAGAAAAATGTAAGGCAGGATCTACGGTTGTATTGCAGGACATTGTTGTATCTGGTCCTGATGGCTCTAGAAAATTGGATGGCGTTGTTGCTTTCAATCTTTCAAATTAAAATTTGTTTTATGCGTAATCAATTTGTAAAAGGAATTTGTTTGTCGGTGTTGTTTACTGGTTTGGTAGCTGGTAATTTTGTAATGGCACAAAATAAAAATAAAAAGCCCGCTACAAAAAAGCCAGCAACAACAAATGGTAACCCATTTGGAAATGCGACACCGAGTAATACTAAAAAAACTAATAATACTAAACCGACAACCGGTAATAATCCTTTTGAAAGTAATTCTAGTTCTGTAGATCCTTTTAAAAGTACCGGAAAGTCTGATACTACCAAACGTCCTAGCGGCGGTAATAAAAATGTACCAATAGAAATTGTAAAATCTTCTGGTTCAGGTAATCCATTAACTGATTCTAATAAAGTATCGTTGCGTAACGATAATGCAGTAGAAGCTAACTTAATTAAGGATAGAACGCCATTGACTTATGATTATATACGTGAAGATGATGCTGTATTTAAACAAAGAATTTGGCGTATTATTGATGCAAGAGAAAAAATGAATTTGTGCTTTAAAAATACAGTGGAAAGTGATAATGGGAGCCAAATGTTCTTTGCTATGCTATACAAATCTGTTATTGAAGGCGGCATAGTAGCTTTTGAGGATGAACGTTTTACCACACCATTTACAAAAGAAAAGTTTAAAGAACGTTTCTCAGGCGGTATTGACACTAACGATGTTTTAAGTTTAGATAATCCAGATGTAGTTATTAGGCGTGAGGTTCGTACAAGAGAATTTCCGGTTGATTCTATCTATCGGTTTCAATTAAAAGAAGAAGTTTTGTTTGACAAAGAATCTGCGAAGCTTGTAACGCGTACACTAGGTATTGCGCCAATGGGTCCCCAAATTTTACCAAACGGTAAAGTTTTAGAAGGCCCACCAATTACTTATTTCTGGATTTATTATCCAGATATTAGAGGTATTTTGGCAAAATACGATGTTTACAATCCTAAAAACTTTGGTAATAGAATGAGTTGGGAGGATCTGTTTGAACAAAGATTTTACAGCAGTTACATTATTAAATCAACAATGGATAATCCTTATAACCAAACCTTGGCTGATAAGCATGGTAAAAATAAGTTGTTTATGCTGCTAGAAGGTGAAGCGATTAAAGAAAAAATATTTAACTACGAGCAAGATTTGTGGGCTTATTAAAGTACTAAAAAATTTACAAAAGGTGTTGCATTTAGCAGCACCTTTTTTGTTTTGTGTTCTAAAAATCTGTAGGAATTCTGCCAATATTTGCAGTTTATAAATGTGATAGCTACAGTACAAAAAATAATTAAAAATAAATTAGCCGAATATTTTTTTATTATTAATTAAACTCTATATTCGCATCGGTTTTTCATAGGATATTGGATTTTAAAACGGGGCTGGATTTTTATCCTGGCCCTTTTT
>JAYWCY010000152.1:0-5184 GCA_043780175.1 Chitinophagales bacterium | reverse complement strand
TCTGTTATTTTCTATAAGTATTTTTTGGTACACAGTATGCACATAGCCAGTATTGTAGCCGTCTGGTACATCTGCAATTTGGGAAAACGTTGGTTGGTAAAAGAAGTTTGGTTCATTGGCTTCTAATTGTAACATTTCATCCTTATAAAGTGCATCGGTTAGTGTTCTGCACCCAAAGATTAGGTAAATATTTTGATGAGGTATTTTATGCGTATGTATATAATTAGTCATAGAGCGGAAAGGGGCAATACCAGTGCCCGTACATATTAAATAGAGGTCTTTATCTAAAACTGGCGGCATTGTAAATACTCCAACTGGGCCACGCAATAGCATTTCTGTCCCAATATCAGCACCATTAAATAAGTAAGTAGTACCAAGCCCATCTTGTAACAGCACAATCACCAACTCAAATGTGTTCGTACCATTTGGGGCAGAGGCAATAGAGTAGCTGCGCCAGCGTTTATTTTTTTGCTCGTGTATTGGTAAATCAAGTGTTACAAATTGGCCAGGCTTAAAATCAAATACATCTAATTCTGGCACCGTAATAAAAAAACGACGGGTGGTTGGCGTGGCTTGTTCTATTTTGGTAATAATTCCTTTTCTCCATGGCTCTAGCATAAGTGATCAATTTAATTATTTGAATGAAAGGAATGCATGATTTTATGAGCAATCAAGGCTTGTAAGTAGCAATCGTTTTAGCTAATGTACTTCATTAAAACGAAAGCTATTATAAATAAAAATGCCTCACAATCGCGAGGCATTTTTATTTATAATTAGTATTGTACCATATAGTTATTTCACAATAAATAATTTACTTCGGTACACTTTATTGCCATGCTGAATTTTAAGGATATAGTTACCACTTGCAATATTGCCTGTCGTAAACTGTTCAGAGAAGCTACCAACAAAATTTGGATACGATTTGGTAAATGTTACTTTGCCAGATATATCTAACAATTCTATTTGTAAATTATCTCTAGTAGTTACTTTAAAACTCACTTTAAATACACCATTGTTAGGATTTGGCGTGGTCGTTAAGGAAATTTCTGTATTACTTACATTTAACACACCTGTTGTAGCAGTGTATTGTTGTCCAGCAGAAGTGGCAGTACAACCGTTTATGTCTGTACCACTTACTGAATAGATGCCTGAGTAAATTGGTTTAATGCGTGTTGTAATTGCATTTAAAATTGCGTTGCCATTTAGATACCATTGGATACCACTTACAGCGTTTGTTTGCAAACTGTCGGATGCTGCACCAACAACAGAAATAGTTGGTGGTGCTGTAGTAGTGGCTACTACTGCAACTCTATCACTAATATTATCTTTAGTTCTAACTTTTATATCGTATAAATAATAGTAGTATGAAGGGTAAGTGGTAGCGGTAGTACCTGCTTGAACACTATTGCCAGTTAAAGAAAAAATACCACTTGGTGAACTAAAAGGATATAAACTTGGCGATTGTGCTAGATTGTTGTTTCTAAAAATACTAACACTATTATCGGCACCAGTAACTTTTAATGCATAACTAATGGTTGACCCTGTACTTGGTAATGACAAGCCCAAATAATAAATAGCACCTGTATCAACTGCATCATTGCCGTCAACAGCACCAGCTTGTGGGGTTGGGTGAGATGAATAAACATTAATTGGTGTTGTGCCTAAGTCATAATAAGAATAGCCAGTTGTTGATTCTGCAGCTATATTATATAAATTCAAGTTTAAAATACCGGGGTAGCGTGTAAATAATCTAACACTTTCAAATAACAAAGGTGTTGTAGCTGTGTATTTCATATAGTTACCACCAGGGTTTTGATAACCACCACCATTAGGGTAATCATTTTTAGATTTTATGCCAACATTACCTCTTGCACCACTTTCTACATACACGGTATTGTTTGCTGGCGCTGACGATAAAGTAAGTATTGAGCCAGTGCCAATAGGTGTGGTAGAAGTAGCAGAACTATACCAGAAATAATTTAAACTCGCATTCGGGTTGGTTATTTTAAATGTGGCAGATGTGGCCGAGCAAATAATACCTGTTGCAGCTGGCGCAGGCGGGTTAGCTACAATTATTACGCTACTAGTTAATGTATTATTTGACGGATCTTGATCACCAGAAGCAGAAGCAGTGACAGTTATAGAATAAGTAGTTGCTGGCAAAGCGTTAAATGTTTTTTGGAAAGTATAAACAACGCTGCTGCCAGCAGGTACTATCAATGGGCAGGTTACATTAATAGTGGCAATAGTTGTTGCACCATTTAATACTGTAGCTGTTAATGGGATATTTGATTTGTCTATAGAGCCATTATTTTTAATTCTTACCGCTATTAGCTGTGCGGTATTACTACCACTACCTGTTACAGGTGCAACTAACTCGCTAACTGCAATATCATTTGATGGTGCTACAACGCGTAAGCGATAATCTTGCGTTTCGCCATTGGCATAGGTGCCACAAGGGTTTACATCGTTAGCGTTAGAAGTTTCTTGTGCAATGACACGCATAATAGCGTAATTACCTTTTGCCAAACCCGATGGTGTAGTAATGGTTGTTGTATACATGCTACCATTTGTCAATATGCCACTTGTAGCAACTAATTCGCCAGCATCTGTAAATACGCCATTGTTATTATAGTCAATATAAACCTTCACTATTTTATTCGCATTTGTACCATCACAGCTACCTACTTTTACAGATAAAGCTGTTACTTTATTTGGCTCAATATCACCTGTTATATTTGTAAAATCTTTATAGGTAGTACAACCTGTAACTGTTTTGTTTTGGATAGTTGCAAAGCCAACGCTATCAATGCGTGTACCAGTTGTACTGCTAGCAGCAGATGTACAAATTGTATTACCGCCTACACCGCTTACTAATAAGGAATAAGCTTGAGAACCGCTAGATAATGTGCCTTTGTGACTGATAGTAATTGTATATGTTTGCCCAGGCACTACACTGTCAATATCTATACGCTCTACATTGTCTCTGATATTATCCCCTTTAACAGCCGCACCAGAAGGATTATTAGGGTCAAGTGTCCAAGGTAAGTAGGTTGACGTACCCTTTATAATTCTAATATCTAAATCGTTTACTAACTTAATTGTTCTATCATTTAACGCATTAGCAGTGGGTGTTACTGCCCCACTAATATCTGTCCAGCAGATAGTCGCAGATAATTTACCATTACCTGTTGCAACTACAGTTTTGGAAAATGTACCCCCATTTGCTAAAGTATTTTCATATAGTAAATGATTGCTGGTTGCTGCGTTGTTAGATATTACCGCAGCTTTTATAACTGCGGCACCTTTTTCTACATTTAATAAACCCCAACCAAACCTATAATCAGGTCCATCTGCATCCCCTGCCTCTTCTGCAGTGTGTATAGCCAAACCCTTTAAAGTAGCCGAGCGCATAAATGCGCCAGCTTTTAGTTGAGAATAATATTCTTGTAATAAAAATAATGAACCTGTAGTATTTGGTGTAGCCATAGATGTACCGCTTTCAGAAGCGTAGTCGCTATTACCAGTTGCAACACTTGATGTTACATTTACACCATCTGCGACAATATCTGGTTTAATTCTGCCATCGTCCGTTGGGCCCCAGCTACTAAAACTACTCATAACAACATCAGCTGGTTTACTGTAACCACTCGTAATACCACTAACAGCCCCAATAGTTAAAATATTTTTAGCATTTGCATCCGTTGGTATAATGTCATAACCATCGTTGCTACTAATACCACTTGGTCGGTTACCTGCCGCAGCCATGGTACCCGTTGCATTGTAACGATAATATGGTGAGCCAACTGCGGGACCAGTTTCACTTCTATTATTACCAGCAGCTTTTACAATTAAATAATAAGGGGCATTATAGGCAATGTCATCATACTGTTTTGCGACAGCATCATAGTACCCAAATTTGTAATCTTCATTGTCAGTAGATCGACCTCTAAATTCCCATCTAGCAGCAGTACCATCTGTAGGTGCAGAGTTATAATACCAGCCAGAAATGATACCGTATGAGTGATTAGATAAAACAAGATTAGCTGCAGCTGAAGTTATTTCAGAGATATCATTATTAAAGTCATATGCTAAAATTTCTTGTAAGCCGTAAGCCATCCCTTTTGCAATTGGGTTTACACCAGTTGCCATCATAGTGCCTGTAACGTGTGTCGCGTGGTCACTGGTTGAAGCAGGTGCATCAACCTGTTTAATTCTACCAGTAAGTTCTACGTGCGTAGATAGTACACTGCCACCATCCCATATAGCTAGTTTATCTTTCATATTGGCAGATGAACCACTCAGGTTTAAGCCAGAAGCACCGCCAGCCCACAACTGATTAGCTCTGGTAGTAGCGGCAGCAATGATATTGTTGTAAGTGGTGTAATATTTAGGAGATCCATCTTCAAATGTACCAACCAAATAGGCCTTAGAGCCTTTTCTGCCAGTAAGTACCAAATCCCATCCTTTTTCTTTCGCCAAGCTAATCGCTTTTTGGTAATTGGCATCTTCCGCAACTTTTAGCTCAAAAGCTACGCTTTTAAGTACTTTCTCGTTGGTTGTAACCTGAGCTTTTGTAGATAAGCCAATGCCTATAAAGCCTAAAGAAAGCAGCAAAAATCTTTTTGTCATAAATGTTTATTATAGCTGTTGATCGAAAAGTTTGGATATTTAGTGTACTAAAATAGATACTTTTAGCTTCAAAATTGTGGTATGGTACAAAATCTTTTAGGTTTCATAAGCTTTTTAGCAACTTTCTGTAGTTGTGCATCAACAAAATCTTCCAAAATGCTAACTATCACTCAAGGAATTACAGGTGTGGTGTACGAAGTACGCGGCAATCAAATGCCAATGATAGGCGAAGAACCACCCAAGCAAAAAGGTATGGCAGCAGAAGTATTGGTGTATGAAAAAACCAATATTAACCAAACGGTTAAAGATGTAACAGCAGGCTTCTATACCAGCATTACTACCAAGCAAATTGCTACGACACATACAGATAGTGTAGGCAAATTTTCTATTAGATTACCATTAGGCACGTACTCATTATTTGTAAAAATTAATGATAAATTGTACGCTAATTTGTTTAACCAATACAATGATATTAATACAGTTACGGTAGACAGTGGTAAAATTGCCGAAACTAGTATTCGAGTTAGTTATAAGGCATTCTATTAATCTTTG
>JAYWCY010000151.1:0-2357 GCA_043780175.1 Chitinophagales bacterium | reverse complement strand
ATGACGATAAAAATACTCCACCAGATAAAATTCATTCCCCAAAAATGATAGCCATCGTTGTACATGGTTTTAAATTTAATAGTGATGTTTATAAATTGCCTTTATCTACTTCTTTCACTTTTTTCACTTTATTCATTTTGCCACATTCATCAGCACATTGGCGGCAAGCTTTCGCACATTTTTTACAATGGCTCATATGGCTGTGTTTCTCGCATTCATCGGCACAAGCTTTACATATTTCTTCACACAGTTTACATATTTGCTTAGCAAACTCACTACCACTAGCCATTGCTTGGAGGGCCAACAAGCAAATAGCCACACAATCTTGATTAAGTTGTATACAACGTGCCAGCATATTCACATCGCTCTCTTTTAGGCAGGCACTAATACAATGTGTGGATTCAACTGCACATTCTGAACAAGCAGCAATGCAGTTATCGATTCTTTTATGACTCATTTTAATAATTTTTGGTATGGTTGTTTTCATAAATAAATAAAATATTACCACATAAAGGTGGTTGATAAACATTGAGAAGTATTACACAATTACAATAATCTGTTGTAGGATTCACAGTTTATATTTTTTGAATAAATACTGTTACAATGGCTTTGGCACTATTATATTGACAGCATTTGAAATAAGCGTTGCATTTATAAGTTTCACCTTACCATAATATTCACCATCTACTTGAAAATGTACTTTTTTTGAAGACGAGATCAATAACTCGTTAGTTTGAAAAACTTGTATCTTTTCTGTATTATATGGCGCATGTGATATCAACATTTTATATACTTCCATTAGTGAAATTGTTTTTACTATAATTACTTCAAACAAGGCATCGTCTAGCTTACCTATTGGGTTTATTACAGCACCAGTACCGTATTTTGTAGCATTGGCAATAACTATTATTGTAGCCCTAACTTTCATGGACTGGTTGTTAATCTGCATAGTAACTTTCATTATTTGGCTTTGCCATAATGCTTTTAAAGATGCTAAAAAATAGCCCCATAAGCCACGATTAGACTGCATTTCAAATTTTTTTATGGTATGCGCATTTAATCCAATGTCGCTTAAATGCAAGCACAGTTGCTTATTAACAACGGTCACATGAATTTTTTTAAAATGGCCGTTTACGATGGTATTTAATCCTTCATAAAGATTGGTGTTAATCCCTAATTCTTTTGCTAAACCATTGGCAGAGCCTGCTGGTATAATACCTAATGCGATATTGGTATGTAACAAACAAGTAGCCACTAATCTTACTGTACCATCACCACCAACAGCAATTACTTTTTGTGGTAAAAAACTGTCTATTTTATCTTGTATCATTATTAGCAAATCGGACTTAGAGAAATGCAATATTTCAACAGAATGCTGTAATGGCTTAAAATAATTGGTTATTAATGCCGATAAGTGATCCGTACCGCTACCAGCACCAGTATTAATTATAAATAATAATTTGGAATCATTAATTTCAATCATAAGGGTACGATTATTGCAAACTATAGAACAGCAAATACGAATAAGAATGACTAATGACTTAAATAATCATGCCACAACTGTAAAAGTGTATCATGGTTATGGACATCAACATAATTTGGTATTATATGGTCATGTCCTTAGGGGCAAGCCTTTGCAACGTAACCGTTACAGCAACAACCTATTTACTAATATTAAACAATTGATTAGGTTATTTTTCATTAGGCCAATACCTAACGTAAACGTGATGCTTCAGTGGCAAGACCAGCAATTGCAAAGTACTACAGCAGCCGACGGTTTTTTTAAATTTGAATGGCAATCTATAAATCCCGTAAACGCAGGCTGGCATACTATTACAGTGCATTTGCTAAATAGTGATGGGCAAACAACCATTAATACAGGTGAAGGCAAAATATTTGTGCCATATGCTACGCAATATGGGTTTATATCAGACATTGATGATACAGTACTCATATCACATTCGGAAAAAACAGGTAAAAAACTACGCTTATTATTTACCAAAAATCCAACAAGCAGAAAACCCTTTGCAGATGTTGTAAATTTCTACCAACTATTATCATTAGCACATACTGAAGCTACATTATTAAATCCGTTTTTTTATGTATCGAGTAGTGAATGGAATTTGTACGACGACCTAAATGATTTTTTTAAATTGAATGGCTTGCCCAAGGGAGCATTTTTATTAAGTGCCATTAAAAAATGGTATCAGTTATTTAAAACTGGTGGTACAAAAAATAGCGGTAAACTAATAAGAGTTGTAAGAATACTAGAAGCTTTTCCGAAACAACGTTTTGTGCTCCTGGGAGATAATACGCAAAAAGACCCAGCTATCTACACAGCTATTGCTAATAAATAT
>JAYWCY010000150.1:0-3712 GCA_043780175.1 Chitinophagales bacterium | reverse complement strand
ATAAACACCCCCATTTTTATAAAAGAATGAGTCAGTTATTGGGTACTCGTTATTTTTAAATAGCTCGTCATGCTGATGTATAAAATCTAACATGATATTTTCCCAATTGGTTGATAATATATACAAATTGTTATTTATATTATTTTCAAATCTTTTCCTCGCAATTAACATTTTTATATCTGTTTGTGTAGAGGCGTTTATCCAGTTATTATTGCCTCGAATCAAACTGATATTTTTTAATAAATGACTTAACATAACTTCGGTCATATCAAGTTTAATAATGTTAAAAAAGTTTTTAGTAATCTTCCCTGATTTGTAAATACTATCAAAAGGTTGTAGGTAGTTGTTGATGCCTGAGAAAATTGAATCATAGAAATTATCACCGTGATAATACCTCTTTTCTAACAAGCTCTTGGTATAATTAAACTTATCCATCAGGTTATGGTTCATTTTATTGTACAAATTCAAGCCTTCTGCATTGTCACCTTTAAATATTACGGGCAAACTATTACTAGTTTTCACACTTTGCAAGTTTTCGGCAAATTCAATATCATCGCCTTTGCTTGCCAAAATATAAATGCGGTTATTGGTTGTTTGTATTTTTATAAAGCCAGTAGAATCCATTTTAGCTTTAATAACTATTAAACCTGAGTCGTTAAGTACAGGTGTTGTGTTAAATATTTTAAAGTTACTGTAGCCATCAATTGGCATATAATAGTTAACAGAATCCCCTTTTTTGAATCCATTTAAGTAACCTTTAATAGTTATACCATCCTCGAGCTTAGCATTTTTACAGCCTAAAAAAAATATTATTGAAATGATAATGAAAATTAGACTCTTTAAATTCATAATTTTATGCATAAGAAAATATAATTATAAAAAGAGGTAGGCTAATAGCCTACCATCACAATTGCTACACAAAAAATAATTAGAGTGCTCTGCAACCACCACCATTAGCACAATATTTATTCATATCCGCCTCGGCAGTAGCTTGATCCGGGTAATTCCCAGTCCAACGACCAACACCTACACATTGGCATTCATAAGCTGCATTTCCACCATCAGCAAAACCACATAATTCATCTGGGCCACATCCACCTTTAACATTTTTCATTTGTTCTCTGCTTAAAGCAGTACCAAAATTTTGTAACATTCTTTTTAAGTTTGTGAAGCCATTTTTATGGTTATAGCTTCGGTTAATTAATAGTAAAAACCCATTGTTTAACACCGCTTTACGCATCAGTGTTATTGGCGCTGGCCTATTACCATTTGCAACTAGTAATAGTATTCCACCAGTTTCTTTTTAAGGACTATTTAAAAAGAAGGCATTTAGTATTTTCTTTTTTACCACATAGGCACAATAGACACATAGTTAATTATTTAAGCAGGATGTTGTTAATTCTTATAAAATCACAGCATCAACCATCCTATTGTCTCTTTCTGCCTATGTGGTAAAATCTCTTTTAACTCAACAAATATTTTACATCCCCAATACTATATATCTCAGGTAGTTGGTAGCCATTAATAAAAAATGTTGGGGTAAATTGTATGTCTATCTCTTCGCACCAAGCTTTCATGGAAGCAACCTTATTATTTTGTTGTTCCAATATCTCACTAGCAACTGGGTATTTAGCTGCAAAAGCATCATAGTCTTTAGTAGTTGCCCCATACCAGTCATCCATCGCTTTACTTGCTATAGTTTGTCCATACAATTGTTGTAAAGCCAATACATGTTTTACAGGTTTATTGCGTTTGTCATCAGCCTCTGTGGTAGCTGTAAACAATACCTGCACTTGTACATTTGTGTTATGGTGCAGTATGTCTTCTAATATGGGGTGTGCCTTAGCACATGGGCCGCAATAAGGGTTACATACTTTTACAATGGTATTGGTGGCATTGGGGTTACCCAATAATATGCCTAAGCCTTCGGTAGTTTGGGTAATTTGTTTTTGTTTTACTAGCAAGCTCTCAAATATTAATGGATTGGCTTTTAGCCTTGCTAGTTCTTTAGCTTTAGGTTGTAAGTCTTTATTGTTAAGCAGGCTTGGCTTTAACAATGCCCATATTGCTATGGGTACTAAAAAAGCCAAAACAAATTGAGATACTGTATTAGCGGTAATACTTGTTACTAAATGAAAGCTAAAACCATTGGTAATACCCTGCAACAATAACAAAGCCTGTACTGTAAGGCATAGTACGCACCATTGTTTAGCTACCTGCCATTGGTAATACACACTAAATACAATATAGGGCAATGCCATAAAGTTTAATAGGGCTAATACTGGTAAAGCGGCTATGCCAATAATTAACAAAGCAAAGTAACTACCTGTAAAATAGTAAAAGCCTATCTCACTCCAGCTTAGCCAGCCTAAAAATTTGGCTTGTTTTGAGTTTAAAATGGCATTACAATTGGTTTTGCTACCTGCTGTACATATTTTTTGTAAGGTGGTATTGGTTTTATCTACCTCGTACCATAGCAATAAGCTACTTACTATAATACCAGCAAAATGCAACAGCATTAGCAAGCTGTAGGGCAATGCAATAGCAATATGATTATTTACAAATGCTGTGGCACTTAATACACTACCACATAATAACAAACCAATTAGTAGCAAGGGCATTTGGTAATGTTGTAACAATGCCTTGCGCTGTTGTTGTGCATAGTTGGCTTCACCTGCATTGGGCTTTGCTTCTACCAATAAGGTTTTCCCCGTCCAAATAGCATTAAATTCGGCTAAACTATTAGTTACAGTATTAGCAGCATCGCTACCATTGTAATAACTTACTACATTATTATCAACTGCATAAACAGTTACAAAACTGCCGCCTTTGGTAGTGGTATAGGCCATAAATGGTAATGGAAATTCGGCAATACGTGCTTTATCAGCATCTATTGCCAAAGCATCAATATTAAACTGCGGCAAGGCATCGTGTATGCTTAATAAGCTGGGATAATCGGGATGTTGTTCTAGTGTATTTGTAACGGTGCGATTAGTCACTTTTACTTGCATGCTTTTTAATAACTGTATGGTAGCAAGTACAGGATTGGAATAGGTGGTTAAGTTTAGAAGCATATCTAATTTGACATGTTTAGGTGATAATCTTTAATTCAATGTTTCAAAAATATACACTAAAACATATACAAAAATGCAGTAGAACTACTGCATTTTGCCATTTTGGTTAAATTTAACAATAAAGAATGTGTCACTAAATAGATATATACTATTTTAGTGTATTGTTTTTATTCTGCAACTAACTATTCAATAAAAGAGCGTCATATGCATAAAATAATAAGAGTTGTGATTGTAGATGATCACCAGCCTGCAAGGAAAAGATTAACCAAAATACTAGAAGAAATTGAAGGCGTTGAAATAGTAGTTGTAGAAAGTAACGGTGTAGATGGTATAAATGCCATAGAAGCCTTACCCAAACCACCACACATCGCATTGGTGGATTATCAAATGTACCCTGTTGATGGCATTAGTGTATTGCACTACCTTAACTGCCACCACCCTTCTATCAAATTGATTTGCATTACAGGGTACGATGAAACAACTGCAGCCACCGAGGCATTTGGCGCAGGTGCAAGCGGCTTTATTACCAAAGTAGGGCTTAAACTAAATGAAGGATTACTAAAAACGGCCATAGAATCCGTATTGCTAGGATATATTTATATAGAGCCCAATCCGAGAATAATGATGGATATTACTAC
>JAYWCY010000149.1:0-2393 GCA_043780175.1 Chitinophagales bacterium | reverse complement strand
CTGGCTTACAAGCAACAGATATTAAAGAAGTGTTGATGGGCTGCGTGCTTCAAGCAGGGTTGGGGCAAGCACCTGCAAGACAGGCGGCTAAGTTTGCTGGCTTGCCAGATAGTGTCATATGTACTACTATAAATAAAGTGTGTGCCAGTGGTATGAAAGCTATTGCTAATGCAGCTCAGAGTATTTTATTAGGTGATGCTGATATTATTGTTGCAGGTGGTATGGAGAGTATGAGTAATGTACCTTACTATTCACCAAAATTACGTTGGGGTAATAAATATGGTAATGTGGTATTAGAAGATGGTTTAGCTAAGGATGGTCTAGTGGATGTATACAAGCAAGAAGCTATGGGAAATTTTGCAGAACTGTGTGCTAAAACATTCGAGATTAGTCGTGAAGAACAAGATGCTTTTGCGATAGAAAGTTACAAGCGCAGTCAGGCAGCTACAGAAGCTGGCTGGTTTGGCGCTGAAATAGTGGCTGTGCCAATACCACAGAAAAAAGGTGAACCGATTTTATTTGCCAAAGATGAAGAGCCTTACAATGTAAAGTTTGATAAAATACCAGATTTAAAACCTGCGTTTATAAAAGATGGTACTGTTACTGCTGCTAATGCTAGTACAATGAACGATGGTGCAGCAGCAGTAGTATTAATGAGTAAAGAAAAAGCTGATGCGATGGGCATTCAACCATTGGCCATCATTCGCAGTTATGCCGATGCAGAACAAGCCCCAGAATGGTTTACTACCACACCTAGTTTGGCATTGCCTAAAGCTGTGGCAAAAGCAGGCTTGCAAATGAAAGACCTCGATTTTGTAGAACTAAACGAAGCATTTAGTGTGGTAGGTATTGCCAATAGTGAGAAAATGAAACTCTATCCAAAACAAGTAAATGTTCATGGTGGTGCAGTAAGTATTGGTCACCCACTAGGCTGTAGTGGCGCAAGAATTATCGTAACCCTCATTAATGTACTAAAACAACATGGCGGTAAAATAGGCGGAGCCGCTATTTGCAATGGTGGCGGTGGTGCAAGTGCCATGGTAATAGAATTGGTGTAGATAGGAACACTGATAAAGCAGATTGTAAAAATTTAAATAGATAATAAAAATGGCTCTACTTTGAGCCATTTTTAATTTTCCGTAAGAGATATTATATCAAATTACTTAATACGTTATCCATAATATGGCTTACTTGCAAAGTAAAATTGTGGGGGGCTTTAGGGCTCTGTAGTAAGCCATTTTCAAGGCAATGCATAATATGTTCAATTTCGTATTCAAAGCCATTGCAGGCATGAGGAAAAGAAAATGTTTCCGTTGTACCATTGTTTAGTATCAACGACATATCAGTGGCTTTAAACCAAGGATGATGAATATCTATTCTTCCCTTTGTGCCAATAATACTTGCAGTAATAGGGGTATTAAAGCCAATGGTACTAAGCAAATGTGCCGTTGCGCCATTGTGGTATTGTAGCAACATATCGGCAGTTTCGTCTACACCAGTAATTGTTTTTGTTACCAATGCTTTTATGGTAGTTGGCTCACCTAAAATAAGTGTAGCAAGAAAAATGGGGTAGATACCAATATCTAAAACAGAACCACCACCCAATGCTTTGTTGTACATTCTACCAGTCGCATCAAAAGGTGCAGCAAAGCCAAAATCTGCTTGGATATGTTTTACCACACCAATTACATCATCAGCAATAAGTGTCAGAATTTTTTCGGTAAATGGCATAAAACGCGTCCACAAACCTTCCATTAAAAATAGCTGTTGCTTAGTGGCTAATGCTACCATTTCAGCACTCAGTTTATTGTTTAATGACATAGGTTTTTCGCATAGAACAGCTTTGTGATGTTGTAAGCAAAGCATCGTATGGTCGTAATGAAATGCATGCGGCGTGGCGATGTAAATGATGTCAATTTCTGTATCTGTTACCAAGTCAATATAATTGGTATAATACTTTGTAGCATTGTGTTTGGTGGCAAATACTTGTGCATTATTAGCATCACGAGAGGCAATTGCACACACTTCAGAACCATTTACAAAATTGAGTGCTTCGCAAAATTTATCTGCAATTCTGCCTGCACCTAAAATACCCCAACGATATGTTTTCATAGGCATAAAATTAAGTAGAAATCACTGAGTAAAATACTTCTCTGAAAACTGATGAAGTCTTGGCAGGCAAAGCCCAGCAAAGTATCAAACCGCCGCAGTGTGCGACGCAACGATGCCAAATAGTACTACAAATGCTAGTATCAAAAACACCTTCTATACAATTTTAAAAATATCGTAGTAACTTGCACCACTATGACACAAGAGCAATTAAAAGATATAAGGGACAGAGTTACCGTCTTGAGGAGGTTTCTTTGACTACGCTAACCGCAAATATAAAGTAG
>JAYWCY010000148.1:0-11838 GCA_043780175.1 Chitinophagales bacterium | reverse complement strand
ATATAACACAAAACCTTTTTCCATATAGGCATCTATAAAAGTATAGTTGTTAATAATACTTTTATCAAAATAATTGATAGCTACTAGTTTTTCCCCAATTCTAGCATGATAAACACCTCTGAAAAAATTGGTATAGCTATCATATTCTCGACCCATTTTTAAATTATCTAACTCTTCACAAAGTGCTAACGTAGCTATATTTTTAGTTTCGGCAAATAAATTGGTTAATGCCAATAAGCCATCAGGTGATCGATAAATTTTTAAGGCAGTTTGGTAACATCGTATTGCTTCGGCAGTATCAGATGCATGCTCGTTTATCTTGGCCAATTTAAACCAGAGACCGTAATTGCCTCTATCTTTTAAAATTAAACTATCCATTTCTGCAATAGCTGCTTTGTAAGCACCAACACTATCAAGTGCAGAAATATAATTAAATCTCAATCCAGAACTATCTCTATGCTCAGCTACAGCTTTGGCCATTTTTTTTATAAAAGCAGCATCTTTGGTAGGCTTAGCCTTTTTATTGGTGTCATTATTATTACAAGCACCAACTACCAAAATACATACAAAAATTAACAGACATTTATTACGCATACCACAAAAATAATTGCTCTTGCTCTTTTAAAGTGACAGTTTTTTTAAAACTCCTAAACTTACTGCATCCATTTAGCATTTTATTTAAATTCTGAAGAAAATGGCAACCTTAGTTTTAAAAATTAGGGTTAAAAAAACAAGTACAACATTTATTATTGATACATCAGGGACATAAGGGGGGAATTGATTTAAAGCTGGCGGTACTATTTTTTCCTAATTTGCCCATTAATTTAAAAGTTTTAGTTGAATATAAATACACTAAAAACTAATATTACCTATATGAAAAGTTTTGCACTTATCAATCATTGCATCCTTTTTATGTTTAGCGTACATGAAAAAAAATAGTGATTTGCAATAACATAAATGATAAAAAACAAGGGATTTAAATATCTTTATGATTAGTTCTATTACTAATTAAATTTAAAATAATATACGGAAATCTAAAAAATGCTGTTTATTATTGCAATAGTTATATTTTAAAACAAAATCCTAATAAGTACCCAATAACTCATATCAAGTAAAAACAAAAAATTATTACTATGTATACAGGATTTTTAGGACTACACAGCTTATTAAGATGGTTGCTAATTATTTTTCTCATCATCAATATAATTCGTGTAAATGTTGAAGCGGACGAAGATTTTGATTTGGTAGATAGAAAATGGAGCCTTCGTTTGTTAATTACAGCGCATATCAATTTACTAATTGGTCTTTACCAATTTTTCTTTGGTGATAGAATATTGCAAATGGTATTTCGTGAGCATTACACCATGAGTGACATTATGAAAAGAGTTGATTTACGCTTTTGGATTATAGAACATCCTACTATGATGCTTTTGGCAATTGCCTTGATTACAATGGCACATATAAAATCTAAAAAGATAGGCAATGCACTTAAAAAACATAGAATGATGTCTATCCTCTACATTTTAGCACTACTTGTTATTATTGCTGGTGTACCTTGGCCATTTAGGGGCGTAGATATTGCAAGACCTTGGTTTAGACCTTTGTACTAATATAAATAAAAAACCCACTTAAATGTGGGTTTTTTATTGTGGTTTAATGTGCTATTGTAACTGTTCTTAGCTCTAATAAGTTAAGGGCATTGGGATAAAAGCCATGCACTTTTTTATTTACCAAATGTATCACCATATCGTACCAAATAGGCACTACAGGTGCATCATTAATCACTATTTGATCCATTTGCCTGTACAAGCTGTAACGTGCACTATCATTGGTTTCTTGCAATGCTACTTCATACAATTTATCAAACGCAGCATTCTTATAATTGGTATAATTAGGTGGCGCAGGGTTTTTACTATAAAACATAGCCATATAGTTTTCTGCATCTGGGTAATCGGCTATCCAACTACCTCTAAAAAACAAGGCTTGGCTTTTGGCAGTTTGCTCTAGCAACAAACTTTTTTGTATGGTTTCTACCTGCACTTTTATGCCCACTTCTTCGCATTGCTTGGCTATAAAACTACCAATATCAGCATAGGTGGCAATGGTTAGTAGTTTAATTGTGGGCATGTTATCACCATTAGCAAAACCAGCGTCTTTCAACAATTGCTTGGCCTTTGCAGGATTATAATTGTACCCTTTTACTAACTCTGTATTGCGTGATGGCAAACCACCCGGCACAAAACCTGCTTCGGCTGCAATACCAATGCTGTTACGCATATACATCATCAATTGAGGACGGTTAATTACATAGTTAATAGCTTGTCTAATAGCTTTTACTTTAGTGGGCGAGCCTTTTACTAGCGGATTATTTTCATCTACTAAAAACCCCAAATATTCAGTGTTTAAATAAGGGTATTTCTGCATGGTTAATTTATCTGCCCATGATGGTCTCAACACTCCTTTCTTTGTTAAAATTTCATCTTTAAAAGACGGATCAATATCATTTATAAAACTCAATTCTTCCTGCTGAAACTTTAAAAACTCTGTGCCTTTATTGTCAAAAAAAGTCACTTTTACGGCATCTAAATACGGCAACTGTTTACCACTACTATCTTGCTCCCAATACTGTTCATTTTTATGAAAAATCATAGCTTGCCCTTCATCCCAACTTTCAAATTTAAAAGGTCCAGTACCACACGGATGCCTACGAAAATCTTTACCATATTTTTCAACCGCTTCATGCGGTACAATGCTACAATATTGTGTGGTTAATATGCCTAATATCGGTTGAAACGGTCGCAACAATTTCACCACCACCGTACTATCATTTGGCGCAGCAAATGGCTGTATGCTATCTACTCGATTATTAAAAATCCATGCACCACTACTAGCTGTGTTTTTATCCAATATTCTACCTAGGCTATAAACCACATCAGCGGCCACCATTTTTCTACCCTTACCACCAGCAAAGCAATCGCTATTATGAAAGTAAATATTGCTGCGCAAATGAAATGTATAAGTCAGCCTATCACTACTCACTTGCCAGCTTGTAGCCAACGATGGTACAATATGCAAGGCAGTATCAATTTCTACCAGCGTATTGTACAATTGATGCACCGCCCACATAATGCTTTGACTTTTTGCAAAAGCAGGATCAAGGGTGGCTATACCAGTACTTTCGTTGTAGGTAAATACGGTTTTATTACTCGCTTTTTTATCAGTGCATGAGAAGATTGAACTACAAAGGCACAGCAACACAAAGAACCACAAAGTCTTTGGACTTAAAACTTTAAACCTAAAACTTAAAACTATACTTTTCATCCACCCGAATATCTTATTTTTAAAGCATGATTACAAAAAGGAAAAATTTATTCGCCAGCAGCAGTAATACTATTCACCGCCTGTTGTGTCACTCACTGGTACGTTCTGTAACCATATGCAGCTTTGCGTTAGTTGGTTTCACACAACTTGCCACTGCACAATTAATGGAGAAAAAAGAAATATTTACTCATGCCGATACTTTACGTGGCAGCCTTAACCCAAACCGGGATTGGTGGGATGTTTTGCGCTATGACATTACAGTAAAGCCAGATTTTGAGAAAAAGACGATTGAGGGAAAATGTATAATTAAATATAAGTTGGTTAAGCCCAATAGACCTGTCAATAAAAAGGGCTACTATTCAATGCAAATCGATTTGCAAGAACCGCTAATTATCGATAGTATTTTAGCACATTTTGTAACCAAAGTTTATATAAGCAAGGCAAATGATGGCAACGTTTATAATAGAAACTACTCTGACAAAGTTCCATTTACCCAAACAAAAAATGTTTGTATAGTTGATCTAAAATTTGCGTATGAGTCTTATTTCGGCGACTCAATTACTATTTATTATCACGGCAAACCCAAAGAAGCCATTCGTCCACCATGGGATGGCGGTTGGATTTGGCGCAAAGATGCCAAAGGCAACCCTTGGATGAGTGTGGCTTGTCAAGGTCTTGGTGCTAGTGCTTGGTATCCTTGTAAAGACTATCAAGGCGATGAACCTGATAATGGTGCATCACTAACGATGATTGTTCCTGATACGTTGGTAGCGGTAGCGAATGGCAGATTAGTGAAAGGCAAGGAGGCAATAGGCAAGGAGGCAATAGGCAAGGAGGCAGAAAGTACAACAGACACTAAACTACAAACTCCAAACACCAAACTGGTTTCTTATACTTGGGAAGTAAAAAATCCTATTAATAACTACCTCATTATACCAAGCATTGGCAAGTATGTGAACTTTACCGATACCTTAATGGGCGAAAAAGGTAAGCTAGATTTAAGTTATTGGGTGCTGGATTATAATCTTGAAAAAGCCAAAGAACAGTTTAAACAAGCCAAGCTAATGTTACGTGCATTTGAATATTGGTTTGGCCCCTACCCTTTTTACGAAGACAGTTACAAGCTAGTAGAATCGCCACATTTAGGTATGGAACACCAAAGTGCCACTGCATATGGTAATAAGTTTGGCAATGGCTATTTGGGTAGAGATTTAAGTGGGAGTGGTTGGGGTTTAAAATGGGATTATATTATTGTACACGAAAGCGGTCACGAATGGTTTGCCAATAATATTACCACTAAAGATATTGCAGACATGTGGGTACACGAAGGCTTTACAGATTACAGTGAAACCTTGTTTACCGAGTATTATTATGGCATAGAAGCTGGCACAGATTATAATGTTGGCCTACGCAGAAACATACAAAATGACCAAACAATTATTGGCCCCTATGGCGTTAATAAAGAAGGCAGCGGCGATATGTATTATAAAGGTGCTAATCTGCTGCACACTATTCGGCACAGTATTAATAACGACAGTTTATTTAGGCAAATATTACGAGGCTTAAACAAAGATTTTTACCATCAAACAGTTACTACAAAACAAGTAGAAAACTATATCAGCAAAAAAGCCGGCATCAATTTTCAAAAAACATTTGACCAATATTTACGCAATACACAAATACCACAGTTAAACTATTTTGTAGATACTTCTGCTTCTACAGTAAGCCTAAATTGGAGCAATTGTATTGATGGATTTGATTTGCCAATAACCATTATGCCTACCAATAAACATTTAAAAGTTAGTACCAAAGCACAAATCATAAAACTATCTGACGCAGAGTTGGCTTGGTTTAACAAAAAAAATATAGAACGGCAGTTTTACATCACTACCAAACAACTAACTTTCCAACCTTAAATTCATTTTAATTCCCTTTAGGGTTAGGGGCATGGCAACTATCAGAAAACAGGCAATAATTTCAGGTATTTTAATGTATACTGGCTTTGGGATTGGTGCATTAAATGTATATCTATTCACTCATTTCTTCCATACAGAGCAATACGGACTCACCAGATCATATATGGATTTTGGGCAAACTATGTTTGCCTTTGCCAGCTTTGGTGCGGTGGCGGTTTTATATAAATTTAGTCCCTACTATATTTCTAACCTGTCCCCTAAAAAAAACGACTTACTGGCATGGGTTTTATGCTTATCAATCATTGGTTTTATACTTGTAAGTATCGCAGGCTTTGTTTTTGAGCCGTTTATTATTAGAAAGTTCAGTAAAAATGCACCACTATTTATCACTTATTACTATTGGATATTTCCCTTTGGTTTTGGTATTTTACTATTTGGCATCTTGGAAGCCCTTTCGTTATCGCTTAAAAAAGCAATACTACCTACTTTTTTAAAAGAAATAGCACTGCGAATTTTAACCAGTATTATCATAGGTTTATACTTGCTTAGGCTAATTAATTTTCAAACATTTATTTATCTTTTTTCATTTACTTATTTAAGTATTGCTATCCTATTGCTGCTAATGCTAATTAAGCAAAATAATATTCACTTACATTTTTCTGTGAGTAAGGTCAGCCGACGCCTTTGGAAAAAAATGCTAAGTATGCAAGGCTATTTTTATGCTGGTACAATAATTTTAGTACTAAAAGATACAATAGATGGTATTTTAATAAGTGGTCTTATCGGTTTAAATGCATTGGGAATATTTGCACTTGCACAATATGTAGCCAGTTTAATTCAAGCACCACAACGGAGTATGCTTAATGTAAGTGTTGGTATCATATCGCAAGCTTGGAAAGACAAAGACTTTACAGAAATTAATCGTGTTTATTCAAGAAGTTGCATCAACATGTTCATCATGAGTGCTTTTATGTATGGCAATATAGTATTAAACATGCAACATGCGATTCTGGTTTTTAAATTAGATCCGCTTTATTTACAGGGTATTCAGGCCATGATTGTATTAGGTTTAATGCGGGTAATAGATGCTGGCACTGGTGTTAACAACATCGTTATCCAAACATCCAATCGTTGGCGGTTTGACTTCTATAGCGGTCTTCTATTACTAGCGCTTATTATGCCTTTAAATTATTTCTTGATTAAGCATTATGGTATTATTGGTTCTGCTTATGCACAGTTGATTTCGTTTGTAATTTACAATGCTATTCGTTTTGAATTTATTCGCAGAAAATTTAAAATGCAACCATTTAATGACAAAACCTTGTACAGTATTTTATTATCCATAATAGCATTTGCAATGGCTTACTTTATTGGTATTTATATACCAGGTTTATTAGGCATTTTTGTAAGAGGTTGTATTTTTTCTGGGTTAATGATTGGCGGGGTTTTTGCCTTTAAGTTGACGCCAGATGCACATCAATTACTAGAAAGATGGAAGCCAAAATATCGATAAAAACACTGATAACAAATGAGTTACGTATTTAAGTAGTTTTATACAAAAAAATACCAGTAATGCAAGATAATAACGATAACACCTTTGCTTGTTTGCAAATTTTGTTTCTTCCTCAATCCTTCTAATCAGCCAAATCCTTCAATAAGTGATAAAAAAACAGAGCATTTAGTAAATCCCACATTCATTATATTTGACACATTAAGGATTTTATATGAGTAAACAGGCATTTATACAAAGAGATATTAGTTGGTTAAGCTTTAATGCGAGGGTGCTACAAGAAGCAAACGACCCAACAGTACCATTAAAAGAACGTATTAGATTTTTAGGTATTTTCTCAAATAATAGTGATGAGTTTTTTCGTGTACGTGTGGCCGCTTTAAAACGTATGGTTGAATTTTCGGAAAAGAGAAAGCGACTAAATATGCATATGGAAAATAATCCGCAGCATGTTTTAGATCAAATACAAACAACCGTATTAAGCCAACAAAACGAGTTTAACCGCATTTGGGACGGCATTACTAAAGAGTTAAAAAAAGAAAAAATATTTTTGGTAGACGAAAAACATCTAACAAAAACACAACAAGATTTTGTAAAAACTTTTTTTGATGAACACGTACGTAGCAATGTAATACCCTTGATGGTAGAAGGGTTGGTGCAGATGCCTTATATTAGAGATAAAAGTATTTATCTGGGGGTTGTTATGCGCAAAAAAAACAATGCGTATCAACAGAAATATTCGCTGATAGAAATACCAGCCAAAGCAGTTGGGCGTTTTGTGATTTTACCTTCTAAGCCTGATGAAAAACATATCATTTTACTAGAAGATGTGATCCGTTTTAACCTGCCAAATATCTTTTCATACTTTGAGTATGACTATTTTGATGCACATGTTTTTAAAGTTACAAAAGATGCTGAAATAGATATAGACCAAGACCTGAGTACCACATTTGTAGAGAAAATGGAAAAAGGTTTAAAAAACCGTCGTAAAGGTAAACCTGTTCGTTTTGTATATGATAAAGAAATGGATGCAGGCTTGCTAGAATACCTAATTCGTCGCTTAAGCCTTTCGCGTAAAAGCAATATCATACCAGGCGGTCGCATTCACAACTACAGGCATTTTATGGATTTTCCTGATGTATTTAGCAACACTAGCGAGCGTCGTATCCCGTTTACACATCCTGATTTACAAAACACCATGCGTGTAACAGATGTGATTTTAAAGAAAGATGTCATGCTACATTTTCCTTACCAATCATACAATAGTGTGATTGATTTACTGCGTGAAGCAGCGATGGATCCACATGTCACTTCCATTAAAATTACAGCTTACCGCCTTGCCGAAAACTCTAAAGTTATCAATGCCCTAGTAAATGCAGCTCGAAATGGTAAGCAAGTGGTAGTAATGTTAGAGCTTAAAGCTAGGTTTGATGAAGAAGCGAATCTTGAATGGAAAAATGTTTTGGAAGATGAAGGCGTAAAAGTGCTTTTAGGTGTACCCAAGCAAAAAATTCACGCTAAACTCTGTATTATTAAAAAACGGATTGGTACGCGTACCATTCAATATGGTTTTGTAAGTACTGGCAACTTAAATGAGCGCACTGCGAGAGTGTATGGCGACCATTGCTTATTAACGGCCAATCGTAATGTGATGGCCGATATTAACCGCATATTTAACTATTTAGAAAACTGGCAAACGGGCATTAACCACTTGAAACTGTGCAAAACATTATTGGTATGCCCTACCAATATGCGTAAACAAATAGAAGCATTAATTAATATAGAAATTAAAAATGCAAAGGCTAAAAAAGAAGCAATGATCACAGTGAAAGTAAACTCACTAAGTGATGTTGCTTTAATAACCAAATTGTACGAAGCCGCTACCGCTGGTGTAAAAATCAATTTAATCATTCGTAGTATTTTTTGTGCGGTAATAGAAAATAAAAAATTTAAGCATCCTGTAAAAGCCATTAGCATTGTAGATGAATATTTAGAGCATGCAAGAGTGCTCATTTTTCACAATAATGGCAACGAAAAAGTATTTATTTCTTCTGCCGATTGGATGGTGCGGAATCTAGACCATCGTGTAGAAGCAGCCTTACCTATATTAAATCCTGCAATTAAACAAGAAATTAAAGATATTATCAATATTCAACTAGAAGATAAAGTAAAAGCTAGAATACTCAATAATGAGCTAAACAATAACTATGTATCTTTCGCAGGTAAAAAGGTGCGTTCGCAAATAGAAACCTACCATTACTTGTACCAAAAAACGCAACAAAAAATTGAAGTTAGCAGCAATTGATATTGGTAGTAACGCAGCAAGATTATTAATTACAGAAGTGGTTGATAATGGCAACGGCAAGCCACAATTTAACAAACTAAATCTAGTGCGTGTACCGTTACGACTAGGTTTTGATGTATTTGAATTAGGTGAAATAAGCAAGAGTCGTAGGCATATGATTATGGAGACCATGAAAGCCTACGCCCATTTAATGAAGGCTTACGAGGTAGAACATTTTAGAGCATGTGCTACCAGTGCGATGCGTGATGCCAAAAATAATATCGATATTATACGAAAAGTAAAACTTGAAACAGGCATAGAAATAGAAATTATTAGTGGCGATAAAGAAGCTACTATGATTAACCAAAGCCATGTTGCAGAAGGCTTAGATAAAAATAGTAACTATTTATATATTGATGTTGGCGGCGGTAGCACAGAACTCACTTTTTTTAGCGATGGTAAAATGAAGTACCGCGAAAGTTTCAATATTGGCACTATTCGTTTACTAAAACAACAAATTCACAATACTGTTTGGGACGAAATGCGTGACCATTTGAAACAAAATACCAAATCCCTTTTACCAATTTGTGCTATTGGTAGTGGTGGTAATATCAACAAGGTCTTTTCGCTTAGTAAAAAGAAAGATGGCAAACCCTTAACCTTACAACTTTTAAAAGACTACCACAAGGAATTCAGCAATTACAACGTAGAAGAATTGATTCGAATTTATAAATTACGAGAAGATCGTGCTGATGTAATTGTACCAGCTTTACTGATTTATATCAACGTGATGAAATGGGCAGATATTGAAGATATTTATGTACCAAAAATTGGTTTAGCCGATGGTTTGGTACAAAGTTTATACGAAGAGGTGAAGTAGGATATTGCTGGCAAATATGTAATTTCAATTTTAAAATCATTAAAACTGTACAGAACATGGGATTAAGTTATGCAGATATAGAACTTATCAACTTTGCAGATGAAACATTATTTGAAGATGGCTATTTACCAAGAGAGAAAGTACGCTTTACTACCATCAGAGCATTAGCAGATACAGGTGCAATACGCTTAGCCATTAATGAAAACATAAGACACTTGCTGGGGCTGCGTGTTCGTAGTTCAATGGATGTAACACTAGCAGATGGCACAAAGAAAAACTTACAGGTAGCTGGACCAATTCGCATAAAATTCAAAAACAGAGATTGTATTACAGATGCATTTGTGTTGCCAGATAATGAAGAGCCTTTATTGGGTGCTGTGCCTATGGAACTAATGGACTTGGTGATTATTCCTTCTGAACAAAGTGTTGAGTTTAACCCTAAACATCCAGATGGGCCAATGTTTTCATTAAAATAAGTACTTTAGAAATCAAAAATCAGCAATCACAAATAAATGCGTTCATGTCTATCCACAAAGAAGTTAGAAAAATAACGACTCATACCTTACAAAAAATGAAGGCCAATGGTGAGAAAATCTCTATGCTTACAGCTTATGATTATTCTTTTGCTAGAATATTTGATGCTGCGGGTGTAGATGTGTTGCTGGTAGGTGATAGTGCTAGTAATGTAATGGCTGGTCACGAAACCACATTGCCCATTACATTAGATCAAATGATTTACCATGCACAGTGCGTAACAAGGGGTGTAAATAGAAGTTTTGTTGTGGTTGATATGCCATTTGGCACCTATCAATCAGATTCAAAAGTTGCTTTAGCGTCTGCTATAAAAATTATGAAAGAAACTGGTGGTCATGCTATAAAATTAGAAGGCGGTGAAGAAGTAGTAGAAAGTATTAAGCGTATTGTAAGTGCAGGTATACCAGTGATGGGGCATTTGGGATTAACACCGCAAAGTATTTACAAATTTGGTACTTACGCAGTACGTGCAAAAGAAGATGCAGAAGCAGACAAATTAAAAAAAGATTGCCAATTATTACAAGAAGCAGGTTGCTTTGCCATTGTATTAGAAAAGATCCCCGCTTTATTAGCCAAAGAAGTATCAGAGGCATTAACCATACCAACCATTGGTATTGGTGCTGGTAAATATTGTGATGGTCAGGTGCTGGTAATGCACGATATGCTTGGCATTAACACAGAATTTAAGCCACGCTTTCTGCGCCAATACGCCAACTTACATGAACAAATTACCAACGCAGTTACAGGTTATATTACAGATATAAAAAGCCAAGATTTTCCTAATGATAGTGAAAGTTATTAAAATCAACTACTCATGTGTTAGTCTGTAAATTAACAAGGCAGCACGTTGTATTAATAAAGGAAATTCTTTTAGGTTAATGGTTTCGCCTGGTGCATGTGCACCTTTCCCAGATGAACCTAAGCCATCAATACAATCTACATATTTAGCGATATAAGAAATGTCGCCTGCACCACGAGAGCCGGGGTCGCCAGCAACAGTATTTCCAATACCAATTGCTTGTGAAATACTATCGATTATTTTTAAAGTACGGTTATTACCTTCTGTTGGTGCCATGCCATGTATGCCATCGCTAAAGCTAATAACTGCTTTTGTTCCGTTTAAATTGGCAGCTACAATGGTTCGCATTTTATCTCTTGCTGCTTCTTTCTGTTCTTCGGTTAAAAAACGTAAATCACCAGTTATGGTAACTGCTGGTGATATAATATTGGTTTTGCCTATGGCTTCGCCTTTGGCTTTGGTTTCATCATAATTTACTTCAGAACCACCAACAATTAAGCCTGGGTTAAACGTGAGATATTTTTCTGTACTTAACTGCAAACGAAATGCCTCTAAAATTCTTGCAGCTTCATAAATAGCACCAAAGCCCGAACC
>JAYWCY010000147.1:0-4427 GCA_043780175.1 Chitinophagales bacterium | reverse complement strand
AGAAGCGTTAAAGGGTTAAAAGCAAAATCGTTAATTATTTTATAAGATTAATTTATAAGATTAATTTATAAGTATCAAATAAGTATCCTGCACCATCCTGTTTATTCATATTTTTTATTTTTTTATAAACTTCTTGAAACCCAATAGCAGCAATACACATGTTGCATTACAAAACTATTTAATTGTAATAATGACAATTATTCTATTACAAAACTAGCTTTTATTAGTGTACATTATACATTTAATAATACGTCTGCTTTGTTTTAAATTATTGCTTGATAAAAGTTTCTGTAATACTTGTTCCTAATGCACTAGTAACTTTTACTAGGTAAGAACCAGCAGCCAATTTATTAACTGTGAGCTTTATTTGCTTAGCATTATTTCCAGCGTGAGTGTATTGTACTTTACCAACAGCGTCTACAATTAGTATGTTTTGTATTACAGTTGAAGATTGTATAGTAATAATATCTTTAGCAGGATTTGGATAAATTTGAAGCACTTTTTTACTGGTAATATTTACCGTTTTTAAATCAGAATACACATATTTGCCATCAACATCTACTTGTTTTAAACGATAATAATTAGTACCAATAAATGGTGTTGCATCAGTAAGTGCGTAAGTACTACCAGTTGAAGCATTACCTACAGATTTTATTCTACCAAGTGATAAAAAAGTAACCCCATCTGTACTTTTTTCAACATCAAAATAGGTACTGTTTATTTCTGTACCAGTAACCCAATTTAGGTTCACTTGGTTATTGTTTTTTACTTCGGCAGTAAATACAATAAGTTTCACTGGCAGTACAACTACATTTGCCTCTAGGCTGATATAGTCATACATCAAATGGCTTACCCATAAAGAGTTTGATGGCATGGCAAGGGTAATAATATTTGCGCCAGCAACCAATTTATTCATAGGTATTAAAATTTGCTTGTAACTGTACTTTGCAAAATTTGATTGACGTATAAAAGCATTGCCATCGCCATAATCTGGATAATAAGTAGCAAATATTGTATTCTCATTATTGACATAAATCCATTGCTGTGCATGATCGGTACTTGCATATGCAATGGTTAATCTTGCATTACCTGCTGTAGAAAATCCTGCTGCCAAAGTGAATTTCAAGCGCCATTTCCACATATCGCCAATAGCGGCATTAGCAGCAGTATCAGGATATTTTGTATGTGCGTAAGGCAATATTTTACCCCAATTATTATCAGCTACATTGTACTCAATCGGGTTAGGAAAACTATCTCTAAACTTATTTTGAATCATGCCTTCACAATAATCAAAATCACCCATTTTAAACTCATCAGAATTACGATTTGGCTTACCTATTTCCCAAACCAAATTTCCATTGGTTCTATCAACCGTTTTGGTTAACGTGCCTACTGCTGTTGTATTGCCTGATGTAACTGTTACATTATCTAATCTATATTCACCTACCACACCATCTAGATAAGCAAATAATGAATATGTACCTGGGCGTACATTAGGAATAGAAAAATTACCAGTTGCATCTGCTCTAATCCAATATTGATAATTTTTACATTCAAATTGAAACCCCGCTGCACCATCAGACAAATCTGTTACTCCAACCCAGGCATTAGCACTTGTAAGCGATGGTTTAAGTGCATCACTTATCACAAACTTTCCAGCAACTGTGCCTCTTTTGGCAGCAAGGGGGTAAGCTACCGTATCTTTTACCCAACTATAAGGCCATAAGGTTTTTTCTATTTGTTGACGTTGCTTTGCAGCTATCCAGTTGCTATCGCCAGTTGACTTATCGGTAATTAATAATAGGTAAGGGCCATACACTTTTGACCAACTGGTTAAGGTATCAGCGAATACACCACCAGCACCATAATGCACTCCATTCATACATTGGTGAATAATACCAGCCGCAGCATTCAAATCGTGATAATTTGGACCTTCGTTATAATATTCGCAGCTTGTATTTACGCACCACGATCCAATTTTATTAATATTACTTGCATGCCCCCATACAGGATTATCCCAAAACTTTAAACTATACTCATATTTACCGTCAAATTTTCCTGCACGAGCACCTGTGGTAAGTTTAATAATTTCTTTAGGACCCCCACTACCTACACCTGTGGTATAATCGTAAGTAGACGGCATTTGCCAGCTACGCAAAGAATCTGTATAAATACGTTCGCACAAATTCACGCCATTTGTTGTTGCTATCCACCATACTTGCCGCCAACTACCAATATCAAACTTTGGATAATTGGGCTTGTGCTCTAGTTTACTATAAACATAAATAGCATTGTCATCTTTTTTCATTGCAAAATGCAACTCACAATCTACAGGTGTTACATGACCAATTGCAGGTGTATAAGGTCGTTTGATAACGATGTGTGCAAAGTCGGCACTATCTTGAACTATCTCGTATATGCCGCCAAATATGGTTTCAAAGCCATAAGAAGTAGTAAAATCATGATACATGTATTGATGCGTATCTGTAGGTTTATTAGCAACAGTTTCTACACCTTTTAAGCGATACGATAAAATATTACCTGATCTTTTTTCTATTGAGCAAACTAAGTTAGTAGTGCGCAATACCACAGAATCTGGATATTCAGTAATCATACTACTTGCATTTTGCGTAATAGTTGCAATAGTATTTGTACCATCGTAAATAATTGACAGAGTTTTGCCAATGGTACAAGACAACCTGCCATCAATAATTAAATTATTTAGTTGCGTTCTGGCATCACCTAATACTTTAAGAGAGCCTACACCTGTGATGTAAATACTACCACCAGTACCAATTATTAAATTTCGGCCAATATTTACAGCAGCATTATAAATATTTAATTGTGCAGTAAGCCCTGTTGCATTGGCCATTGTTAAATCCATATTTACACCGCCACCACCAACATTTAAGCTACCGCCATTAAGCGTTACAGTGGCACTAGCACCAATGCCTGTAGCAATAAAAGTACCATTTTTAGAACTTAATTTACCACCATTGATGGTGAGATTACAATTGGCTTTATTACCAATATACAACATGTTTCTATCGTTAAAATCACCTGAAGAATTAATAACAACAGTACCATTTAGCGAATCGCTATTATTAGGATATACGGCACCACTACATGTAAAGTTACCAGTACTTGTTACATTTAATTTACCTGGGCGATAAGCTACATTAGACGCATTTCCACCTACCAATAAACAAGCATTAGGATTACCTGCACCGATCGTGAGGTTATTATTATTCATTACAGCAAAGTTGATAGTAGGATCGCTCCAGTTATTGACATTGAAGTAATCTGTACTAGTACCACCAATCCAATTTATAAAGTTTTGAGCACGTCCATTAATACTGATAAGAGAAGTCAAGAAAATTAAAAAAGCAACTATCTGATATTTTTTTTTAGAGGTAAATATGTGCATAAGACAGTAAAGCTTTGTTTCGCAATCCTTCACAAAAGTAGTGCTCGTATATTATACAGCCATCCTGCTGCATCCTGTTATGCCGCGTATCTATTGATTTATGTCATTTATACAATTAAAAAAGCGGCAACAGATGTAAGTCTGTTGCCGCATTAAAAAAAGTAAGTCTATCAATTAATAACCAGGGTTCTGTTGTGCTTGCTTTTGAGCTCCAGTTAATGCAATACCACTGGCTTGAATACCATCAAGATAGGTTTGTGGTATGGGACGAAGCGTGTGGTAATCTTTAATGTTGGGTGCAGCATCTGGATTAAATGCAATTGCACGTGCAACCAAAGTTTTAGTTCTTGATAAATCTTCCCAGCGCTTGTATTCGCCAGCAAGTTCTCTTGAACGCTCATTTAACAAAAAGCACATCATTCTATCGTAGTTAGAGCTATAGCCAAGTTTGGCTATAATACCCTCGTCTGCAGTAGGTAGCGTTGCAATATTTGTAACGGTTAAGCTTGTAGCTATTGCTATTGGAGTTACAATATTATTAGACTCATAATACGAGTTTTCAGGCATGTATGAATTTAAAGCAGGAGCTTGTGGATTACTTGAACTTGCTGCGCCGCCATCACTATATAAGGCTCTATTCTCACCATTTTGGTATTGCGCTCTAGCTCTTACAGCATTAATATAAGGTAATGCGTCAGTATAAGATGCTGCACCCATATTTGCCAAACGGATTTTAGCTTCGGCTGCAATTAAGTATGTTTCAGCAGAGCGAGCTAGTGTAATATCACGTAAGCCTCGTACATCATTAAAACCACCATTACGTGATGCATCAATAAATTTACTCAATGATGGGAAGCGAACATCTGCAAATAAAGCGCCATCTGTTGTTGTGCCATTTGGATAAGCAACATAAACGTTTGGTATTGTTTTACCAGTTTTGGCGTAAGTAACTACATCGTTTAGTTTGTATTTTGCAAAACGAGTATCGCCAGGTTGGTTA